>NZ_JYBP01000003.1:3300000-3572500 GCF_000948285.1 Geobacillus kaustophilus | reverse complement strand
TAAGAAGCTGATATGCATTGCATACTAATAAAGGAATCAGCATCAAATACAGCCAATCGCGGTCGTTGATGCGCAACACAGGAAACCATTCAATGACCGTAACGACGACCATAAAGAACAAAGCCGGGACGAACGCTCCTTTGTTCGTCTGTGCGCTCTTGACGTAGGCAACAGCCAACCCAACCGCCAAAATGAACAACGCCACTAGCATGTACGGGATGATCGAATCACCCTTGTCTGCAAACGCCATGTAACGGAAATACACTAAATCAAACAGCACAAACATAATCAAAACAAGCTGTACAGAGTTCCATAACGAACGGAAGATGCCAAGCCCGAACCGATGGACGGTCAAATAGGCAAAAAATCCCGCTTGGCTGATGACGCTGAAAATAAAGCCAACGCCGATATGCCATAACAAAACAGCCATAAATTCGACCATTTCTAAGCGCAACAGCAAGCGCCCGAACTCCTCCCAGTTGAAAACAATGCCGACGGCCGCCGTGGCGATGCCGCCGATCAGCAGCGTCGATAAAAATAAACGCACCCATTTGCGGCTGTTCACAGCTTCATCCTCCATCATTTCAGCATAACCCGCTTACCATTTTACCAGCGCCCTTGTAAAAAAGCCAGCTCCGATCTCCCCCATGCATATTTTTTTCGCCAACATTCATATTAAGGGTGAGGGATTTTTGCAGAAAGGAGCTCATTTTCATGAACAAATGCCTACCGCTCCTCTTGCTCAGTTTTCTCGTTCTTGGTTCCTGTGCCCCTCAAGAAATCAGCCCCCCTCCCCCGGATTATGACGAAACGAAAAAGATGGTTGTTGACATTTTAAAAACCGACGAGGGGAAAAAGGCGATTCAAGATATTATGTCGGAAGATCAGATGAAACAGCAATTAGTCATAGATCAAAAAACTGTAAAAGAAACACTGCAACAAATGCTGACATCCGATCAAGGAAAAAAGTTCTGGGAAAGTGCGTTAAAAGACCCGAAATTCGCTGAAAGTTTTGCCAAAGGGCTGCAGGCAGAACATGAAAAAATGATGAAGGCGCTCATGAAAGATCCCGATTACCAGGCGCTGATGATCGATATTTTAAAAGATCCAGAAATGGAAAAAGCCATGGTCGATGTCTTAAAAAGCAAAGAGTTCCGCCAGCATTTGCAAAAGGTGATCACGGAAACGTTGAACAGCCCGCTGTATCAGGCGAAAATTCAAGATATGTTGATGAAAGCAGCTGAAAAGGTTCAGCAAGGCGGAGAAAAACAAGGAGAAGAAGGCGGAGGGGAAGGGGGAGAGGGAGAAGAAAGCACCGGCAACCAACAAGGCGGAGGAGGTTAATCAAGCGAAAAAGCGTCCGCGCGCTGAAACCGCCAACGCTCTAATCGGCAGGTTCTCGCTATCGGACGCTTTTTGTGAAACCGATTAATATTTCGCAACGATTTTGCGGGCGATATCCATATAAATTTTCCCGATCGGATGATCTTCTGCGTAAACGGACGGGGCGAAGTCGTCGTCATTCCAATCCGGCTGCTGAAGCGGCAGCTGCCCTAACAGCTCAGTTTGCAGCTCTTTGGCCAGCTTTTCTCCGCCGCCTTTGCCAAACACATACTCTCTTTCTCCAGTTTTCCGGCTTTCGTAGTACGACATATTTTCGATCACGCCGATAATTTCATGTTCGGTGCGCAGCGCCATAGCCCCAGCGCGGGCAGCGACAAACGCAGCGGTCGGATGCGGAGTCGTAACGATAATTTCTTTGCATGACGGCAAGAGCGTATGGACGTCCAAGGCGACGTCGCCCGTGCCAGGCGGCAAGTCAAGCAGCAAATAATCCAAATCGCCCCATTCGACTTCTTTGAAAAAGTTGTTCAACATTTTCCCCAGCATCGGGCCGCGCCAAATGACCGGGGCGTTGTCCTCGACGAAAAAGGCCATCGAAATAACTTTCACGCCAAACCGTTCGACTGGGATGATTTTATCGCCCCTCACCGTTGGGCGCTCGGTGATTCCCATCATGTCCGGAACGCTGAACCCGTAAATGTCAGCGTCAATCAACCCGACTTTTTTGCCGAGCCGGGCGAGCGCGACTGCCAAATTGACGGAAACGGTCGATTTGCCGACCCCGCCTTTGCCGCTGGCGATGGCTATATACGTCGTTTTTTGCTTGTTTTCGCTATATTTCTCCACCACGTCGCGCGGCAGTTCGGCGAACCGCAGCCCGACCGTCGCAGCGCCCGCGTCTTTCAGCTGCTGGACGATCGCCGTTTGCACGCGAAGCTGCTCGGGCGTTCCGGTTTTAGCGAGCGCGATTTTCACGCTGACATGATTTTTCTCTTCCTTAATTTTAATTTCTTGGATGGCATTCGTCTCTTTAAACGTTTTGTTTAAAAAGGGATCTTTCATCTTTTCGAGAATGGCGCGCACTTCGGTTTCCGTCAACATCGTATTCACCAACCTTTTGCAAATCAATGGTCGCTTCTACATGTTATCATACCATAAATCGGCAGACGACCGCCATGTTTGGCTTGCTTCCGCACGCCCTCTTGGTTGAAAAGGGGGGAATTTCTAATTTCGTTTGGCAAAACGGGGGCGGTCAGCCGCCCCCTCTGTTCCGACCATAAAAAATCCCCGCTACTCGCGAGGCGTATGTTCGTTGGAAAAATAGCGAAGCACCCCTTTATAAATGGAGGCGGCCAGCTTCGTTTGATAGCCATCAGACGCAAGCAGCTCCCGCTCGTCTGGATTTGACAAAAAACCGACCTCGACAAGTGCGCCGGGGATTTTTGCATGCTTGAGCAAATAGACGGTATCAATCATTTTTGCCAGTCGATGGGTGTTCTCCAAATTGCGCCGCAATTCCGCTTGGATAAATCTCGCCAGCCGCTCGTTTTCGATGAACGAGCCGTAATAAAACGTCTGCGCCCCCCGCCAACGCGGCGACGGGATGGCGTTGAGATGGATGCTGATGAAAAGATCGGCATTCGAGCGGTTCACAAAAGCCGTTCGTTCGAGCAAATCCTCCGTTTTCCGCCGGCTGTAGCCGCGTGTGGACGGGCTGGCCAAGTCCCGATCCGTCTCGCGCGTCATCAGGACGAGCGCCCCTTGCTGCTGCAGATAATCGCGCAGCTTTTTCGCCACATTGAGCGCGATATCCTTTTCCACCACCTCACCGCCGACGGCGCCGCCGTCCGGTCCACCGTGACCGGGGTCCAATACAATGATTCTCCCAGACAATGGAAGATTCCATGGTTTTGTCGATGTCAATTCGGAAAATAAGGGTGGAAACAGCAAAATGCTCATAAGGGCGACGGCAGCAAAAGCGACCAGCCACTTCCATTTTTCTCTCATTGTTTCTCCTCCCGCACGTTTCCCTTCTCTATCTTATATGGGACAAGGCGCGGGAATAGAACTCATTCAGCGAAGTTTTAGACGACGCCGTTTTTTGCCCCGCTCAAATCCTTCCGTCCACCAGCTGCCGATATATTGTTCACACGCGTCATACAGCGACTGGCTGAGGAAATCGTCGTCAATATTGCCCCAAAAGCAAAGAAAATCAAACAGCGTATCGATCAAATATTTTTCTTCTTGAGCACATCGACAGCGTACGCTGGCCGCCGGCTCCCCATAATAGCCGAATCGGCTGTAGCGAGCGCCGAGCAAATACGCTTCAATGGCCAGATCAATGCAGCCTTCCTCAACAACGGATGGAAACATCTGATACGCCGTATAAAACGGAACAAAGTGCTCCAGCGCTTTGGCCCGCAACTTCTCAAGGGAGAGTTCGCGCAACATGTTCCGTTCGTAACGGAGCTGCTTTTCCTGCCTTTTTTCCGCCAATGAAGTGATGACTGTCATCGTTTTTCACGCTCCTTTACGATGTAGTGTTTAACGATCAGTCGCAAACATACGCGCGGGCCAAAGGCAGAAATAAGCAAAAAACCCAGCCGAATTGGCTGGGTTGAAACATCGTGCGATTAACGTTTCGAGAATTGCGGAGCGCGGCGGGCGCCTTTGAGCCCGTATTTTTTCCGTTCTTTGACGCGGGCATCGCGCGTCAGCAAACCGGCCCGTTTCAGCACCGTGCGGAATTCCGGATCGACTTCAAGCAACGCGCGGGCGATGCCGTGGCGAATGGCGCCGGCTTGGCCAGCAAATCCGCCGCCTTGGACGTTCACCAAAACGTCATAGCTGCCAAGCGTTTCCGTCAATACGAGCGGCTGCTTCACCATCTCGATGAGCGCTTCCGACGGGATGTATTCGCGAATGTCTCGTTTATTGACGATGATGCGTCCATCGCCTGGAACGAGGCGGACGCGGGCAACCGAGCTTTTGCGACGACCTGTGCCGTAATATTGTACTTGTGCCAAAATCAATACCCTCCCTTGTCAATTATCCGCGAAGTTCATACACTTCTGGTTTTTGCGCTTGATGCGGATGTTCGCTTCCACGGTATACGTGCAACTTTTTGAACATTTGCCGGCCAAGGCTGCCTTTTGGAAGCATGCCGCGCACGGCACGTTCGATCATTTGTTCCGGGTAGTTCGTACGCATTTCCAGCGCTGTTCTTACTTTTAAACCGCCTGGATATAAGCTGTGGCGATAGTACAGTTTTTTCGTCAATTTTTTCCCTGTCAGTTCGACTTTGTCGGCATTGATGACGATGACGTGGTCCCCGCAGTCAACATGCGGAGTGAACGTCGGTTTATGTTTGCCGCGCAACAGCGCTGCTACTTCGCTGGCTAAACGGCCTAACGTTTTGCCAGCTGCGTCGACAACGTACCATTTCCGCTCTACTTCGTTCGGTTTCGCCATGTAAGTCGTACGCAATGCAGTTCCCTCCTAAAATAAAAAATGAACAAACAAATGGTCGTTTATTTCAACACGATTATTGTCCGGGGCTAATCGTGGAAAATACATGCCATATGATATAATAGCTTGCCGGCGCGCCAATGTCAAGAAAATGTTACACAAGGATTCGTTGCCTTAGAAAATAAGGGGGAAAACATCAGCCATCCGCCAATTCACGCTCTAACCATTCATCCGCGTAGTATACACGCCATAAATACAGCCCTTCGGCCGGCGCAGTTGGACCAGCGAGGCGCCGATCTTTCACCGCAAGCAGTGTCGAAATGTCGGCGGGAGAACGCTTCCCTTGGCCGATCTCCAACACCGTGCCAACGATAATGCGCACCATGTTGTATAAAAAGCCGCTGCCGATAAACCGAAACTCGAGCATCGGGCCGTCGGCCTTTACTTCAGCCCGATACATGGTGCGCACCCGGTCTTCGATCGACGTTTTTGCGGAACAAAAGCTTGTAAAATCGTGTGTTCCATGAAGCAAACGAAGCGCCTCGTTCATCGCGCTGATATGAAGCGAATATGGATGCCATGCGCAATAATGGCGGCGAAACACGTCGCGCTCGGCAGCCGTCCATACTTTATAGCGGTATTCTTTCGCTTTCGCCGAAAAACGGGCGTGGAAGTATGCACCGGCCTCCTGTACAAAGCGAACGACGATATCATCCGGCAGCTGGGCGTTCAACGCCTTTTTCCACTGCTCCGAGGAAAGGGAAAGCGGCGTATCGAAGTGGATGACTTGTCCATAGGCATGAACGCCGGCATCCGTCCTTCCGGAAGCCGCCACACGCACTTCCGTCCCTTTATGCATCCGCCGAAGCACTTCCTCAAACTCGCCTTGCACCGTCCGCTTTCCCGGCTGGATTTGGTAGCCGGAAAAGTGGGTGCCATCATAGGCGATGATGCATTTGATCCGTTGTGTCATGGCCTTCCTCCGCTACGAACGTAGTAGAAAAAGCAATACAGCCAGCAGCGCCACGGCCGCTAAAAACGCGATGTCCACCGGCTTCCAAGCGAGCTGGCGGAATTTCGTCCGCCCTTCCCCGCCGCGGTAGCCGCGCGCCTCCATCGCTGTCGCCAGCTCATCGGCTCGTTTGAACGAGCTGATAAACAGGGGCACAAGCAGTGAGACAATGGCTTTCATCCGTTCGGAAAAACGGCCGCCGGAAAAGTCGACGCCACGTGCTGCCTGCGCTTTCATAATTTTTTCCGTCTCTTCCATCAATGTTGGAATGAATCGAAGCGAAATGGCCATCATCAAGGCGAGCTCATGGACAGGAACGCGCATCTTTTTGAGCGGCCCGAGCAAACTTTCGACGCCGTCGGTCACTTCAATCGGCGTCGTCGTCAACGTCAACATCGTCGTCATCAATACAAGGAGCAAAAACCTTAGGGAAATAAAGATCCCTTGCCTGATGCCGCCTTCATATACAGAGAGCGCACCGATTTGGTAGATGACGTCTCCTTCTTTCGTCATGAATAGATGCAACAGCAATGTAAACAAAACGACCCATAAAATCGGTTTCAAGCCGCGGGCAATGAACGAAAACGGGATGCGAGACAGCGCTGCAAAGGCAAACGCAAACAGCGACAGCAGTGCATACGTCGCCGCATTGTTCGCCAAAAAGACGATCAGGACGTAAGCAAACACGATCAATAGTTTGGCGCGCGGGTCTAAGCGATGAATGACGGAATGACCAGGCACATATTGACCGATAATCAAATGATTAGTCATGGACGCTCACCTTGGAGAACAATTGCTGGATGGCTTCCGCTGTCTGTTCCAACGTCAAGCATGGCGACGGAATGGCAACGCCAAACCGCTTTTCGAGCTGCTGTTTCAATTTGACCGTTTCCGGCACGCTCAAACCGATCGCAGCCAGTTTGTCAGCATCGCGAAACATCTCTTCTGGCGTTCCATGCCCCCATACCGTCCCTTCATGCATGACGATGATCTCATCAGCGTACCGAGCTGCATCTTCCATGCTGTGGGTGACGAGAACGGTTGTCAACTGCTTTTCACGATGGAGGCGATAAAACATCTCCATCATCTCTTTGCGCCCGCGCGGGTCAAGGCCGGCGGTCGGTTCATCGAGCACGAGCACTTCCGGCTCAAGCGCGAGCACGCCGGCGATGGCGACGCGCCGCATTTGCCCTCCGCTCAAATCAAATGGGGACTTCGCCAATACATCTTCACTCAATCCGACAATCCTAATGAGCTCCCGCGCCTTCCGCTTCGCCTCGTCTTCCGGCACTCCAAAATTGAGCGGGCCAAAACAAATGTCTTTCTCCACTGTTTCTTCAAACAACTGATGCTCCGGGAATTGGAAGACGATCCCGACCTTTTTGCGCAGCGGTTTCAGCTGCTTTGGCCGCTTATTGCTCGTGATCGTCTCTTCGCCGATCTTCACCGCGCCGCTTGTCGGCTGCAACAACCCGTTTAAGTGCTGAAGGAGGGTCGATTTTCCCGAGCCCGTATGCCCAACCATGGCGACGTACGCCCCGCTTCGGATTGCGACATTGACATCATAGAGCGCCCGACGGGCAAGCGGTGAACGGGCGTTGTACACATGCTCTACTTTTTCGAATACAATGTCCATAACTCCTCGACCAACTCCTCTGTCGTAAAATATCCACCCCGAAGCGGAATGCCTTGTTCCCGCAAACGACTGCCCATTTTCACGGCAAACGGCAAATCAAGACCGATGCGCTCGAGCTTGCTTCCGAGCCGAAAGATTTGCTCCGGCGTCCCTTCTGCCATCACTTCGCCTTTGTTCATCACAATGAGGCGGTCTGCCTTCGCCGCTTCTTCCAAATCATGGGTGATCGACAACACCGTAATGCGCTGCTGGCGGTTCAGGCGGCGAACCGTCTCAAGCACTTCTTCCCTTCCGCGCGGGTCAAGCATCGATGTCGCTTCGTCCAAAATGATCATATCGGGGCGGAGCGCCAAAATGCCAGCGATGGCGACGCGCTGCTTTTGTCCGCCGGACAGCCGGTGCGGCTCATAATGGAGAAACGGCTCCATATGGACTTGGCGAATGGCCTCGCGAATGCGCTCGACCATTTCCGAGCGCGGAATGCCGTTGTTTTCCAGGGCAAAAGCGATGTCGTCTTCAACGGTCGCGCCGACAAACTGGTTGTCCGGATTCTGGAACACAAGGCCGACGCGGCGGCGCACCTCCCAAACGGTTGCGTCGTTCAAAAGGCGACCAAACAAGCGAATGGCGCCCCGCTCCGGCCGAAGCAAACCAATCAGCATCCGAGCGATAGTCGATTTGCCGGATCCGTTATGGCCGACGATCGCCAGCCACTCCCCGCGCTCGGCCGTGAAGCTGACGTTTTGCACCGCATAGTCGGATTGATTAGGATAGCGAAAGGACACTCCCTCGATCGACAAGATTGGTTCGGTCATGATCGTTTCCCCTTGCTTCGCCTTGGCCGCGTTGCAAACGCGGCCTGCTAAATGATGGTAAACAAAAAAAGGGCATAGATCCAGTTCAAACGAAACTGTCTCGCCCTTGTTGAAATGAAACCGTTACACGAGTTCAATAATGACCATCGGCGCCCCGTCACCGCGGCGAGGACCAAGTTTCATAATGCGCGTATAGCCGCCTTGGCGATCTTGGTAGCGCGGCGCAATGTCGCTGAACAGCTTTTGCAGAGCATCCTGGCCGGTTTCGCTGTTGGCGACCTCTTTGCGGATAAACGCCGCTGCTTGGCGGCGGGCATGCAAATCGCCGCGTTTGCCGAGCGTAATCATTTTTTCCATGACCGAGCGCAGTTCTTTCGCCCGCGCTTCCGTCGTTTCAATGCGTTCGTTGATGATTAAGTCTGTTGCCAAGTCACGAAGCAGTGCTTTTCGTTGCGAAGTCGTGCGTCCTAATTTTCTGTACGACATCAAATGTCCCTCCCTTTTAAAGTGATGTGTTCCTCATGGTGGTCATCATCAAAACGATATGGTGAAAGTGTGTTTCCGGCTTGCCGGCGGAGGCCGGCGCTTAGTCGTCTTTGCGTAGGCTGAGGCCAAGCTCAGCCAGTTTCGCTTTCACTTCCTCAAGCGACTTGCGGCCGAGGTTGCGTACTTTCATCATATCTTCTTCCGTTTTTTGCGTCAGTTCTTGAACAGTGTTGATGCCGGCCCGCTTCAAGCAATTGTAGGAACGAACCGAAAGATCGAGTTCCTCGATCGTCATTTCGAGCACTTTTTCTTTTTGATCGTCCTCTTTCTCGACCATGATCTCCGCGTTTTGCGCTTCATCCGTCAAGCCGACAAAAATGTTCAAGTGCTCCGTTAAAATTTTCGCTCCAAGGGAAATGGCCTCTTTCGGCCCGATGCTTCCATCCGTCCACACATCAATGGTCAGCTTGTCATAGTCCGTCACTTGGCCGACCCTTGTATTCTCGACTTGATAAGAAACTCGGGAGACCGGCGTATAAATAGAATCGATCGGAATGACGCCGATGGGCTGGTCTTCGCGCTTATTCGCCTCAGCAGGAACATATCCGCGCCCCCGCTTGGCGGTCATGCGCATGCGCAGGCGGCCGCCTTCCGCCAGCGTCGCGATATGAAGGTCCGGGTTTAAAATTTCGACATCGCTGTCGTGAGTGATATCGGCAGCCGTGACAACTCCTTCACCCTGCACATCAATCTCCAACGTTTTCTCTTCATCTGAATAAATTTTCAACGCTAGTTTTTTGATATTCAAAATGATGGCTGTCACATCTTCAACGACGCCGTCAATCGTTGAAAACTCATGCAAGACGCCGTCGATTTGCACCGATGTTACAGCTGCACCAGGGAGTGAAGACAATAGGATACGACGCAAGGAGTTCCCTAAGGTTGTACCATATCCACGCTCAAGCGGTTCGACGACGAATTTGCCATATTTGGCATCTTCGCTCAGTTCGACCGTTTCAATTTTCGGCTTTTCAATTTCAATCATCGATTATTATACCCTCCTTCAAAACGTCGAAACCCCGATCAAACGGTACACGCCTAACAACATTCCCCCATGAATCTCTCTTTACGCTTGCCTGCCATGGTCTTTATCATATCCCATTATTGACAATGGTTCAAATTCTATACAGGGGCGTTACACGCGGCGACGTTTTGGCGGACGGCATCCATTGTGCGGGATTGGAGTGACGTCTTTGATCGCCGTAATTTCCAACCCGGCTGCTTGCAATGCACGGATCGCTGCCTCGCGGCCAGCCCCCGGACCTTTGACGTTCACTTCGACCGTTTTCATGCCATGCTCCATCGACGCTTTCGCTGCTGCTTCAGCCGCCATTTGCGCCGCAAACGGCGTTGATTTGCGCGAACCTTTGAATCCCAGCGAACCGGCGCTCGCCCAAGCAATGGCGTTGCCATGAACATCCGTAATCGTCACGATCGTGTTGTTGAACGTTGAACGGATATGGGCGATGCCTGTATCAATATTTTTTCTTACCCGGCGTTTGCGAGTGTTTGTTCTGCGTGCCATTCGTCAAATGACCTCCTTTGCGTAATTATTTTTTCTTGTTCGCTACCGTACGGCGCGGACCTTTGCGCGTGCGGGCATTGTTTTTCGTGTTTTGGCCGCGAACCGGCAATCCGCGGCGATGGCGAAGACCACGATAGCAACCGATCTCCATCAAACGTTTAATGTTTAACGATACTTCCCGGCGCAAATCGCCTTCCACTTTTAAGCGGCCGACGATTTCACGAATGCGGCTAAGCTCTTCTTCCGTTAAGTCGCGAACGCGTGTGTCTTCCGATACACCGGCTTCTTTTAAGATTTTTTGTGCGGTCGGTTTGCCGATCCCATAAATGTATGTTAACGAAATGACTACCCGTTTATCACGCGGAATATCGACACCAGCAATGCGTGCCATATGATACACCTCCTTAGAAATTACCCTTGGCGTTGTTTGTGTTTCGGATTTTCACAAATGATCATGACTTTACCGCGTCTGCGAATAACTTTGCACTTTTCGCAAATCGGTTTGACAGATGGTCTTACTTTCATGTCGTTTACCTCCCTATGAAACGGAGTGCATTCCTTTATTTATACCGATACGTAATTCGTCCACGCGTCAAATCGTACGGCGACAGCTCCACCGTCACCCGGTCGCCAGGCAAAATGCGGATGAAGTGCATGCGGATTTTGCCGGACACATGGGCTAACACCGTATGCCCATTTTCTAATTCTACACGAAACATCGCATTTGGCAATGTTTCGATGACGGTGCCTTCCACTTCGATTACATCATCTTTCGCCATCGAGCGGCTCTCCCTCCTTCGAATGAGTAACATTGTGTTACGCAAAACCGAACGCGATATCCATGATGATCGAGAAGACGTTTACCCCTTCCCACTTATGAAGTGGGAGACTCATTTCCACAATGTGTTAAAATTTCGTAGCCATCTTCTGTAATGACAATCGTATGTTCGAAATGGGCGCACCGTTTTCCATCGGCCGTGACGACGGTCCAATCGTCGGCCAACGTTTTCACGTAACGGCTGCCGGCATTGACCATCGGCTCGATGCACAGAGCCATTCCCGGCCGCAAAATGGGGCCTTTGTTCGGCGGCCCATAATGTGGGATTTGTGGGTCTTCATGTAAGTGTTGACCAATTCCGTGCCCGACATACTCGCGGACAACGGAAAAGTGGTGCGCTTCGACATACGTTTGAATCGCATGGGAGATGTTCGTTAAACGAACGCCCGGTTTGGCCTCGGCGAGCCCGACGTACAGCGATTGCTCTGTCACGTCAAGCAGCCGTTTCGTCTCGGCGTCGATGTCCCCGACCGCATACGTCCAGGCCGAGTCGGCGTGATAGCCTTCATACTGCGCGCCGACATCGATCGTAATAATATCGCCTTCCCGCAATGCGCGGCCGCTGGGGATCCCGTGCACAAGCTCTTCATTCACCGAGGCGCAAATGCTCCCCGGAAACCCTTGATACCCTTTAAACGACGGAATGGCGCCATGGGAACGAATCACTTCCTCCGCGATGGCGTCCAGTTCCTTTGTCGTGATTCCCGGGCGAATGTGCTTTTGCAATTCTTTCAATGTAAGGGAAACGATTTTTCCCGCCTCGCGCATCAAAGCAATTTCCTGCGCGGTTTTGCAACGAATCATCGAGCAAGTCCCCCGAGCAATTCACGAATATCCGCAAACACCTTTTCCATTTCCTGTTCACCGTTAATGTGGCGCAAATAGCCTTTTTGCTCGTAAAAATCAAGGAGCGGTTTCATTTGTTTCATATTCACTTCAAGCCGGTTGGCCACTGTTGCTTCATTATCATCGGGGCGCTGGTACAGCTCGCCGCCGCACTTATCGCATACGCCTGGTTTCGCCGGCGGATGAAAAACGAGATGGTACGTTGCTCCGCAATTGCGGCAAATGCGTCTGCCGGTCAAGCGTTCCATTAAGATCTCTTGACGAACGTCGATATGGATGACATAGTCAAGCTTGCGCTCGATTTCCGCCAACATTGTTTCGAGCGCTTCCGCCTGAGGAACCGTGCGCGGGAATCCATCGAGCAAAAAACCATTTTGGCAGTCGGTTTTGCTCAGCCGTTCGCGGACAATGCCGATCGTTACCTCATCCGGCACAAGATCACCGCGATCCATATACTGCTTCGCCTGAAGCCCTAACGGCGTCCCTTCATTGATCGCCGCTCGAAACATATCGCCCGTTGAAATATGCGGAATTCCGTAAGCCTCGACAATTTTCTCGGCTTGCGTGCCTTTGCCGGCACCCGGCAGCCCCATCAGCACTAAATTCATCCTTACTCCCCCTATCGGCAAGGGACGTCCGCTCTTGCCTTCTTTACTTGATGAATCCGCGGTAATGGCGTTTCACCAACTGGCTCTCAAGCTGTTTCATCGTCTCAAGCGCCACGCCGACGACAATAAGCAAGCTCGTGCCGCCGATTCGTGCGGAAGGCGGCAAGTTGGCAAAGTTCACAAAGAACACCGGCAGCACAGCGACAACCGCCAAAAAGATTGATCCGACCAGCGTTAGCCGGTATAAAATTCTCGTCACGTACTCTTGTGTGTTTTTCCCAGGGCGAATACCTGGGATGTAGCCGCCTTGTTTTTTCAAGTTGTCCGCCATCTGCTCCGGATTGACTTGAACAAACGCATAAAAGTACGTAAACGCGATAATGAGCACGACATAAATGATCATCCCGACCGGATGAGTATAGTCAAACGTTCGGCGAATCCACAATGTTACATCATTCGTGCCAAAAAACGATGCAATCGTCGGTGGTGCAATCAAAAACGACACGGCGAAAATGACCGGAATGACTCCCGCCGGATTCACTTTGAGCGGCAAATGGGTGGAATGGCCGCCCACTGGACTTCGACCCTCAAGCCGCTTCGCATATTGAATCGGAATTTTCCGGAACGCCTGCTGGATGTAAATGACGCCAACGATGACGGCGACAACTGCCAATGCTACAAGCAGGAGCCGGACGATGCGCAAAAACACATCTTCCCCGACATTTTCGAACTGTTGCGCATAAATCTGATTAAGAACCGTCGGAATGCCCGAGACGATCCCGGCAAAAATAATGATCGAAATGCCGTTGCCGACGCCTTTTGCGGTGATCTGCTCGCCGAGCCACATTAAAAATGCCGTGCCGGCAGTCAAGACAACCGCAATCAGCAAATACGTGCCGATGCCCGGATTTCGAATGAGCATCCCGCCAGCCAAGTTGTTAAAGCCGTAGGACATGCCGATGGCTTGGATAAACCCGAGCACGACCGTGAAATAGCGGGTAAATTGAGCTAATTTACGCCGGCCAACCTCGCCTTGCTTCGACCACTCCGTAAATTTTGGAACAACGTCCATTTGCAGCAGCTGGACGATAATCGATGCCGTGATATAGGGCATAACTCCCATGGCAAAAATCGAAAAGTTTCGCAGCGCCCCGCCGCCGAAAATGTTCAGGACGCCGAATGCATTCAATTCATCTTGCAGTTTTAACACATCCGCGTTCACGCCTGGAACAGGGATGAACGTTCCAATGCGGAACACGATCAACATAAGAAGAGTGAAAATAATTTTGTTTCGAATATCACTGACGCGCATAAAGTTGGAGATTGTCCGAAACATTAAATCACCTCAGTTTTACCGCCAGCCGCCTCAATGGCCTCTTTCGCCGATGCCGAGAACTTATGCGCTTTGACCGTCAGCTTTTTCTCGATTTGGCCTTTGCCCAAAATTTTCACACCCGATTTCAGCTTGCTGATGACGCCCGTTTCAAGGAGCAATTCCGGCGTCACTTCCGTTCCGTCTTCAAAGCGGTTCAGTTTTTCCAGATTCACGACCGCATATTCTTTCCGATTGATGTTCGTAAACCCGCGTTTCGGCAAGCGGCGGAACAGCGGGGTTTGACCGCCTTCGAACCCAAGACGAACTCCTCCACCCGAGCGGGCATTTTGACCTTTTTGACCGCGGCCGGACGTTTTGCCGTTGCCCGAACCGATCCCGCGGCCGACGCGCACAGCTTTCTTTCGGGATCCCGGCGCTGGTTGCAATTCATGAAGTTTCATGGCAAAGCACCTCCTTATGATTATTCCTCGATTTCTTTCACTTTGACAAGGTGGGCTACTTTGTTGATCATCCCGCGGATCGCAGGATTGTCATTGTGGATGACCGTTTGGTGCATTTTTCGCAGGCCGAGCGTTCTGACAGTAACGCGTTGGTCTTCCGGACGGCCAATCACGCTGCGCGTGAGGGTAATCGCCAGTTTTTTTGCCATGATCGTTCCCTCCTTATCCTAACAGTTCCTCGACTGTTTTGCCGCGCAATCTCGCTACGTCTTCGGCGCGTTTTAATTGTTTCAGCCCATCAAACGTTGCGCGCACCATGTTGATTGGCGTGTTTGAGCCGATCGATTTCGACAAGATGTCGCTGATGCCCGCCAGCTCCAGCACCGCACGCGCCGGACCCCCAGCGATGACCCCGGTACCTTCGGAAGCGGGTTTTAAAATGATTTCCCCGGCACCGAAATGGCCGATGACTTCATGCGGAATCGTTGTGCCGACGATCGGCACTTCAATTAAGTTTTTCTTCGCATCTTCAATCGCTTTGCGGATCGCTTCTGGAACCTCTTGTGCTTTTCCAGTGCCAAATCCGACATGGCCGTTTTTATCGCCGACGACGACTAGAGCCGAAAAGCGTAGGCGACGTCCGCCTTTCACGACTTTTGCTACACGGTTGACCGCGACTACACGCTCTTCCAATTCAAGTTTGTTTGGATCGATACGACGCATCGTTGTCCCTCCTTTGTAATTAGAATTCCAAGCCGGCTTCGCGGGCGGCGTCTGCCAATGCTTTCACCCGTCCGTGATACAAATACCCGCCACGGTCGAACACGACTTTTTTAATGCCTTTTTCCAACGCACGTTTGGCGACAAGTTCGCCGACTTTTTTCGCTGCCTCAATGTTGTTCGTCGAATCTAAACCGAATTCTTTATCCAGCGTCGAGGCGCTGACGATCGTTGACGATTTCGTATCGTCGATAATTTGCGCGTAAATATGTTTGTTAGAACGGAACACGCTCAACCGCGGACGTTCAGCCGTGCCAAAGATTTTTTTGCGGATGCGCGCGTGTCTTTTCTTCCGAACCGCGTTTCGGTCCACTTTTGTGATCATCGAATGTCACTCCTTTCGCTTCGCTATGCCGCGTTATTTACCAGTTTTGCCTTCTTTCAGGCGCACAAGTTCACCTTCGTAGCGGATGCCTTTGCCTTTATACGGCTCTGGCGGACGAACTGCGCGAATGTTGGCGGCCAGTTCGCCGACGCGCTGTTTGTCTGCCCCTTTGACGACGATTTTCGTTTGGGATGGCACTTCAATTTCAAGCCCTTCTTCCGGCTCAATTTCTACCGGATGAGAATAACCGACGCTCAATACAAGCTTTTTCCCTTGTTTCGACGCCCGGTACCCGACACCAACGAGTTCGAGCGCTTTTTCATAACCTTTTGAAACGCCTTCGACCATGTTGGCGAGCAAGCTGCGCGTCGTGCCATGGAGCGCGCGGTGATGTTTTTCATCGCTCGGGCGCGTAACGGTGATCACATTGCCCTCAACCGTGATCGTCATATCTGGATGGAACGTGCGGGTCAGCTCCCCTTTCGGCCCTTTGACCGTAACCGTGCTGCCGTTGACCGTAACGGTGACACCGGCAGGAATTTCAATTGGTTTTTTGCCGACACGTGACATGTCAAAAACACCTCCATTCTTAAGCAGATAGATTACCAAACGTAGGCGATTACTTCGCCGCCCGTGCCTTTTTGCCGTGCTTCTTTGTCTGTTAAGATGCCCTGCGATGTCGAAAGAATCGCGATCCCTAAGCCGTTCAGGACGCGCGGCACTTCATGGGCTTTGACGTAAACGCGCAGCCCCGGTTTGCTGATGCGTTTCAGCCCGGTAATGACACGTTCGTTGTTCGGACCGTATTTCAAGAAGATGCGGAGAATGCCTTGTTTGTTGTCTTCGATATATTCATAATCACGAATAAACCCTTCGCGCTTTAAAATTTCGGCGATTTCCCGCTTGATTTTCGAAGCCGGGACTTCGAGTTTTTCGTGACGCACCATATTCGCATTGCGGATGCGAGTCAGCATATCAGCAATTGGATCTGTCATCACCATTATGTTTTACCTCCTTCCCAATCAATGGGTTGATTACCAGCTGGCTTTTTTGATGCCTGGAAGTTGACCTTTGTATGCGAGCTCACGGAAACAAATACGGCACAATTTGAATTTGCGATAGACCGAGTGCGGGCGGCCGCAGCGCTCGCAGCGGGTGTACGCTCTCACTTTAAACTTTGGCGTCCGTTTTTGTTTCGCGATCATCGATTTTTTAGCCACGATTTCGCCTCCCTTGCGTTATGGGATCATTATTTTTGGAATGGCATGCCGAGCAACGCCAGCAGTTCACGAGCTTCTTCATCCGTGTTGGCCGTTGTGACGATCACGATGTCCATGCCGCGCACTTTGTTCACTTTATCGTAGTCAATCTCAGGAAAAATGAGCTGTTCTTTAATGCCGAGCGTATAGTTGCCGCGGCCGTCAAACGACTTTTTCGATACGCCGCGGAAGTCGCGCACGCGCGGAAGCGAGACCGAAATCAACTTATCGAGAAACTCATACATCCGTTCGCCACGCAGCGTCACTTTCGCACCGATCGGCATCCCTTGGCGAAGACGGAAGCCGGCGATCGATTTTTTCGCACGCGTTACCACCGGACGCTGACCGGCGATCAGCGTCAGCTCTTCAACGGCGCTGTCTAATGCTTTCGGGTTTTGCACCGCATCGCCGACACCCATGTTGATGACGATTTTTTCGATTTTTGGCACTTGCATGATCGATTTATAGTTGAACTTGCTCATGAGAGCAGGTACGACTTCGTTTAAATACTTCTCTTTCAGGCGGTTCATAAAAGTACCTCCCTTCCTGCGTCACGGTTATTTATCCAAAATCTCGCCGGATTTTTTCGCATAGCGCACTTTTTTGCCATCGACAATTTTGTAGCCGATGCGCGTCGGTTCACCCGTTTTCGGGTCGAGCGGCATGACTTTCGAAACGTGGATCGGCGCTTCCTTCTCAATGATGCCGCCTTGCGGGTTCGCTTGCGACGGTTTCGCATGCTTTTTCACAATATTGACGCCCTCGACGATGACGCGGTTTTTCTTCGGAAACGCCGCCAGAATGATGCCTTGCTTGCCTTTGTCTTTGCCGGAGATTACTTGCACTTTATCGCCTTTTTTTACATGCATCGCATTCGCACCTCCTTGAAACGCTGTTCCGTTCCATTAAATAACTTCCGGAGCTAAAGAAATGATTTTCATGAAGTCTTTATCGCGCAATTCACGGGCAACCGGTCCGAAAATCCGCGTGCCGCGCGGGCTTTTGTCATCGCGGATGATGACGCAGGCGTTTTCGTCAAAGCGGATGTACGAACCGTCCGGACGGCGCACCCCGCGTTTCGTACGAACAACAACTGCTTTCACGACTTGACCTTTTTTAACAACGCCACCTGGTGTCGCATCTTTGACCGTCGCCACAACGACGTCGCCGATGTTCGCATAGCGGCGACCCGAGCCTCCGAGCACTTTAATGACAAGCACTTCACGTGCACCAGAGTTATCAGCTACTTTCAAGCGAGATTCTTGTTGAATCATCGACGAAACCTCCTTTCGGAATTATCTCTCCGAACTAAGTGAAGAACGATTACAGAACAACCGCTTTTTCGATGACTTCCACTAAGCGGAAGCGTTTTGTGGCCGACAGCGGGCGAGTTTCCATAATTTTCACGATATCGCCGACTTTCGCGATGTTATGTTCATCATGCGCTTTATATTTTTTCGAATATTTCACGCGTTTGCCGTACAGCGGATGTTTTTTGTACGTTTCGACCAGCACGGTGATCGTTTTGTCCATTTTGTCTGATACAACCCGCCCGACGTACACTTTGCGTTGATTGCGTTGGCTCATTCCACAAACCTCCTCTCAAGCACATTATTTATTGGCAGCGAGCTCACGTTCGCGAATAATCGTTTTCATGCGGGCGATGTCTTTGCGCACTTGGCGGATGCGCGCCGTGTTTTCCAATTGACCTGTAGCCAGTTGGAAGCGAAGGTTGAACAATTCTTCCTTCAATGCTTTAATTTTTTGTTCGATCTCGGCAGTGGTCAACTCACGGATTTCTTTCGCTTTCATTACGCTTCACCACCAGTTTCTTCACGTTTTACAAATTTGCATTTGATCGGAAGTTTGTGAGAAGCGAGGCGCAATGCTTCACGTGCCACTTCCTCAGAAACACCGCCCACTTCAAACATCACTTTGCCTGGTTTGACAACGGCGACCCAGCCTTCCGGCGCCCCTTTACCAGAACCCATCCGCACTTCAAGCGGTTTTGCCGTATACGGTTTGGAAGGGAAAATGCGGATCCATACTTTCCCGCCCCGTCTCATGTAACGAGTCATCGCCCGGCGGGCTGCTTCGATTTGCCGGTTCGTAATCCAAGCTGATTCTAATGCTTGCAACCCAAATTCACCGAAATGAACTTCCGTGCCGCCTTTCGCCCGGCCTTTCATCCGTCCGCGATGTTCACGGCGATATTTGACGCGTTTTGGCATTAACATGATTATTTTCCTCCTTCCTCAGCTTTTTTCTTGGTCGGAAGGACTTCTCCACGATAAATCCATACTTTCACGCCGATTTTTCCGTACGTCGTATCGGCTTCTGCCGTTCCATAGTCAATGTCAGCGCGCAGCGTATGGAGTGGAACCGTCCCTTCGCTGTAATGCTCCGAACGAGCGATGTCAGCCCCGCCCAAACGGCCGGATACCATCGTTTTGATGCCTTTCGCCCCAGCGCGCATCGCACGTTGGATCGCTTGTTTTTGCGCCCGGCGGAACGATACGCGGTTTTCAAGCTGACGAGCGATATTTTCAGCAACAAGACGTGCATCCAAGTCCGGTTTTTTGATTTCTACAATGTTGATATGGACGCGTTTACCGGTCAATTGCGCGAGCGCTTTACGGAGCGCTTCCACTTCCGAACCGCCTTTCCCGATGACCATGCCCGGTTTAGCGGTATGGATCGTTACGTTGACGCGGTTGGCCGCCCGTTCAATCTCCACGCGGGAGACAGCCGCGTCTCGCAGGCGTTTGCTAATGTATTCACGGATTTTTAAGTCTTCGTGCAAAAGATCTGCATAGTCTTTTTCCGCATACCATCTCGATTCCCAGTCACGAATGATGCCGATGCGCAGACCGATCGGGTTGACCTTTTGACCCACGGATTATCCCTCCTTCTTTTCTGAAACGACGATCGTAATATGGCTTGTGCGTTTGTTAATGGCGCTTGCCCGTCCCATGGCGCGCGGACGGAACCGTTTCAACGTCGGGCCTTCGTCGACATACGCTTGAGTGATGACCAAGTTGTTGACGTCCATATCATAGTTGTGTTCAGCGTTGGCAACTGCTGATTTCAACACTTTCTCAATGATCGGGGAAGCTGCTTTTGGTGTATGGCGCAAAATAGCGAACGCTTCGCCTACTTCTTTCCCGCGAATCAAGTCAATGACTAAGCGCGCTTTACGAGGAGCGATGCGAACGGTTCTTGCAACAGCTTTAGCTTGCATATCTAGAACCTCCTCTCATTACCGTTTCGTTTTCTTGTCATCGCCAGCATGGCCGCGGAACGTGCGCGTCGGCGCAAATTCGCCGAGTTTGTGCCCGACCATATCTTCCGTGATGTAGACCGGAACGTGTTTGCGGCCATCGTACACCGCGATCGTATGCCCAACAAACTGCGGAAAGATCGTCGAACGGCGAGACCACGTTTTGATCACTTGTTTTTGCCCTGTTGCATTCAGTTTTTCGATTTTTTTCATCAAATGCTCATCGCAAAACGGACCTTTTTTCAAGCTGCGACCCATAAGTGAACCTCCCTTCTGAATTGCGCTCGTTCATTATTTCTTGCGGCGACGGATGATGAATTTATCCGATTTGTTTTTCTTTTTGCGTGTTTTGTATCCAAGCGTCGGTTTGCCCCATGGTGTCATCGGCGATTTGCGTCCGATTGGCGCTTTCCCTTCACCACCGCCGTGCGGATGGTCAACCGGGTTCATAACCGAACCGCGAACTGTCGGGCGAATCCCCAACCAGCGGGCGCGTCCTGCTTTCCCGATGTTGACAAGTTCGTGCTGCTCGTTGCCGACTTCACCAACCGTTGCGCGGCATTTGCCTAAAATCATGCGCACTTCGCCGGAAGCCAAACGAACGATGACGTATTTTCCTTCTTTCCCAAGCACTTGCGCCGATGTACCAGCTGCACGCACCAATTGTCCACCGCGGCCCGGTTTCAGCTCAATGTTGTGGACGAGCGTACCGACTGGGATGTTCTCAAGCGGAAGCGCATTGCCGATTTTAATGTCCGCATCTGGACCGGACATGATTTCCATGCCGACTTTCAAGTTTTTCGGCGCGATAATGTAGCGTTTTTCACCGTCTGCATAGTTGATGAGCGCGATATTGGCAGAACGGTTCGGATCGTATTCAATCGTAGCAACGCGTCCAGGAATTCCGTCTTTGTCGCGTTTAAAGTCGATAATCCGATATTGGCGTTTATGGCCGCCGCCTTGATGACGCACCGTAATTTTCCCTTGATTGTTGCGGCCCGCCTTTTTCTTTAACGGGGCAAGCAGCGATTTTTCCGGCTGATCCGTCGTAATTTCCGAGAAATCAAGCACCGTCATGCCGCGACGGCCGTTCGATGTCGGTTTGTACTTTTTGATCGCCATCGGAATGTCCCTCCTTCATCGTTTATGTTACACTTCAAACAGTTCGATCTCTTTGCTGTCCGGCGTCAGCGTGACGATCGCTTTGCGGCGGCGGTTCGTATAGCCGCTGTAGCGGCCGACGCGTTTAAATTTCCCTTTATAGTTCATGATGTTCACTTTGGCTACTTTAACGCCGAAAATTTTCTCGACGGCGTCTTTCACTTCTGTCTTATTCGCCTTGACGTCGACCTCAAACGTATATTTTTTTTGCCCGATCAAGTTCATTGTATTTTCCGTGATGATGGGGCGCTTAATAATGTCGCGAGGGTCTTTCATTATGCAAGCACCTCCTCTACTTTCTCCACGGCCGCCTTCGTAATGACGAGTTTGTCATGATTGAGCACATCGAGCACATTGATGCCGTTGGCGGCAACTACTTTCACGCCCGGGATGTTGCGCGCCGACAAATATACGTTCTCATTCAGCTCGTCGGTTACGATGAGCGCTTTCCGGTCAACCGAGAGGTTGTTTAAAATTTTCACCATTTCTTTCGTTTTCGGCGCTTCGAGCGTCAGCTGATCCAATACAACGATGTCGTTTTCAAGCACTTTCGAAGACAATGCCGATTTGATCGCTAAACGGCGAACTTTTTTCGGAAGTTTGTAGCTGTAGCTGCGCGGAACTGGACCAAAGACCGTACCGCCGCCGCGCCATTGCGGAGCGCGAATCGAACCTTGACGGGCGCGTCCTGTCCCTTTTTGGCGCCATGGCTTGCGGCCGCCGCCGCTCACTTCAGCGCGGTTTTTCGTCTTATGCGTTCCTTGACGCATCGAGGCGCGTTGCATAATCACTGCTTCGAACAACACATGTCTATTCGGTTCAATTCCAAAAACGGCGTCGTTCAACTCGATTTCGCCGATCGTCTGACCGTTTTGGTTGTATAATGCTACTTTTGGCATTACGTAGTTCCTCCTTTCTTGGCCGGATGTTATTTCGCCTTCTTCGCTGCTTTCACGGCGCTTTTGACGATGACTAAGCCTTTTCTCGGACCCGGCACATTGCCTTTAATGAGCAACAAGTTGCGCTCCGGATCCACTTTCACGATTTTCAAGTTTTGGATCGTCACGCGCTCACCGCCCATGCGGCCCGGCAAGTTTTTCGTTTTGAAAACGCGGTTTGGCGCGATGGACCCCATCGACCCCGGACGGCGATGATAACGGGAACCGTGAGCCATTGGCCCGCGTGATTGACCGTGGCGTTTGATCGCCCCTTGGAAGCCTTTCCCTTTCGAAATGCCCGTGACATCGACAATTTCGCCTTCGCTGAAAATGTCAACTTTCACTTCTTGGCCAACTTCATATTCATCGATGTTGGCGCCGCGGATTTCACGAATGAAGCGCTTAGGTGCCGTGTTAGCTTTGGCAGCATGGCCAATTTGCGGTTTATTGGCGCGTTTTTCGCTAATATCTTCAAAACCTAATTGGATCGCTTCGTAACCGTCGTTTTCGATCGTTTTCTTTTGCAGGACGACGTTCGGCGTCGCATGGATGACGGTTACCGGAATCAAATCGCCATTTTCCGCAAATATTTGCGTCATACCGATCTTTCTTCCTAAGATTCCTTTCGTCATGTGTCACACCTCCCAGTCGATCAAAGTTTAATTTCAATATCAACGCCCGACGGCAAATCGAGACGCATTAACGAATCAACCGTTTGCGGAGTCGGGTTGATGATGTCGATCAAACGTTTATGCGTCCGCATTTCGAATTGTTCACGGGAGTCTTTGTACTTATGAACGGCGCGCAAGATCGTATACACCGTTCTTTCCGTCGGCAGCGGGATCGGCCCCGACACTTTTGCCCCGGAACGTTTTGCGGTTTCCACAATTTTCTCCGCCGATTGGTCTAAAATTCGATGATCGTAAGCTTTTAAACGAATGCGAATTTTTTCTTTTGCCATTTGGTTTCCCTCCTTCTTCGCCTATTTTGAAAATAGACTTCTCCACGGAAATTTCCTGCACACCGCCGTGGCAAAGCGGCCGGGTGTGTCAGCAACCTTCCGCTTCATCGCAGTCAAAGACCAACATTTGATATTATACTGGTATGTAAGCAAGATTGCAAGTGATTTCTTTGCTTTTCCCACGCTTCTTCTATTATACCTAGCCGCCATCCCGTTTTCAACACAGCCGCCAATCTGACGGTCAAGATGGCATCAAAAAAAGGATGTCCATTGCTGGACACCCTTTTTTGCCGTGATTACTCGATGATTTCCGATACAGAGCCAGCGCCGACCGTACGGCCGCCTTCGCGGATCGAGAATTTCGTACCTTCTTCGATCGCGATCGGGGCGATCAGTTCCACCGTCATTTCAACGTTGTCGCCAGGCATAACCATTTCGACGCCTTCCGGAAGCGTGATAATGCCCGTTACGTCCGTCGTACGGAAGTAGAATTGCGGACGGTAGTTCGAGAAGAACGGAGTATGGCGTCCGCCTTCTTCTTTCGTCAGGACGTATACTTGCGCTTTGAATTTCGTGTGCGGCGTGATCGAACCAGGTTTCGCCAATACTTGGCCGCGCTCGACTTCATCACGAGATACGCCGCGGAGAAGCGCACCGATGTTGTCGCCAGCTTCCGCTTGATCGAGAAGTTTGCGGAACATTTCTACACCCGTAACGGTCGTCGTTTTCGGCTCATCCGACAAACCGATGATTTCAACCGGGTCGCCAACTTTCAACGTACCGCGTTCAACACGGCCTGTTGCAACCGTACCGCGGCCCGTGATCGAGAAGACGTCCTCGATTGGCATCATGAACGGTTTGTCCACTTCACGTTGCGGCGTCGGGATGTATTCGTCAACCGCATTCATCAGTTCAATGATTTTTTCTTCCCATTGCGGGTCGCCTTCAAGCGCTTTTAATGCCGAACCTTTGATGACCGGCACTTCATCGCCTGGGAAGTCGTATTCAGAGAGAAGATCGCGAACTTCCATTTCAACAAGTTCAAGCAATTCTTCGTCGTCCACCATGTCGCATTTGTTCAAGAATACAACGATGTACGGAACACCGACTTGGCGGGAGAGAAGAATGTGTTCGCGCGTTTGCGGCATCGGACCGTCAGCCGCCGAGACAACAAGGATCGCGCCGTCCATTTGCGCCGCGCCCGTGATCATGTTTTTGACGTAGTCAGCGTGGCCCGGGCAGTCAACGTGCGCATAGTGGCGAGCATCTGTTTCATACTCGACGTGCGCCGTCGAAATCGTAATCCCGCGTTCACGCTCTTCCGGAGCAGCGTCGATTTGGTCGTACGCTTTTGCTTCGGCTTTCCCTTGTTTCGCCAAAACCGTCGTGATCGCAGCTGTCAACGTCGTTTTCCCGTGGTCAACGTGGCCGATCGTGCCAATGTTGACGTGCGGTTTCGTGCGCTCAAATTTCGCTTTAGCCATGAGAGATATCCTCCTTAAAAGTAAGATATGAATTTATATGGTTGGGTAAGTATAGGATGCTTGGGAACAAAATGTTCCCAAGTCTTACTTACATAAGTATTTATAGCGAAACTAGCAAGAGAAATCAATTATTCGCCTTTATTTTTTTTGATAATTTCATCGGCGATGTTTTTCGGAACTTCTTCATAGTGGTCAAACACCATCGAGAACGTTCCGCGTCCTTGCGTGTTCGAACGGAGCGATGTCGCATAACCGAACATTTCAGCCAACGGCACCATCGCCCGGACGACTTGGGCGTTGCCGCGCGCTTCCATCCCCTCGATGCGGCCGCGACGGGACGTGATGTCGCCCATGATGTCACCGAGGTACTCTTCAGGGATGACGACTTCGACTTTCATGATCGGTTCCAAAAGAACCGGATCGCACTTCGTCGCGGCGTTTTTCAATGCCAAGGAAGCAGCGATTTTGAATGCCATTTCGCTCGAGTCGACATCGTGGTACGATCCGTCAAACAGTTTCGCTTTAATGTCGACAACCGGATAGCCGGCTAAGACGCCGTTTTGCATCGCTTCTTCCAATCCAGCTTGGACGGCCGGCACATACTCTTTCGGAACAACCCCACCGACGATGGCGTTCTCGAATTCGAAGCCTTTGCCGCGCTCGTTCGGCGAGAATTCGATCCAAACGTGGCCGTATTGACCGCGGCCGCCGGATTGACGGATGAATTTGCCTTCGACTTGCGCCGATTTGCGGAACGTTTCGCGGTAGGCAACTTGCGGCGCCCCGACGTTCGCTTCGACTTTGAACTCGCGGCGCATCCGGTCGACGATGATGTCAAGATGCAACTCGCCCATTCCGGAGATGATCGTTTGTCCCGTTTCCGGGTCGGTGTGAGCGCGGAAAGTCGGGTCTTCTTCTTGCAATTTTTGCAGCGCTTGGCTCATTTTGTCTTGATCGGCTTTCGACTTCGGCTCGATTGCCACCGAAATGACCGGTTCTGGGAATTGCATCGACTCTAAAATGACAGGATGCTTCTCATCACATAGAGTATCACCGGTCGTCGTATCTTTTAAACCTACTGCCGCGGCAATATCACCGGCATAGACTTTCGAAATTTCTTGACGGTGGTTCGCGTGCATTTGCAACAAGCGGCCGATCCGTTCGCGCTTCCCTTTGGTCGTGTTCATCACATATGAACCGGAATCAAGCGTTCCAGAGTAGACGCGAATAAACGTCAATTTCCCGACATACGGGTCAGTCATGATTTTAAATGCCAAAGCGGCAAACGGAGCGTCATCGCTTGCTTCACGTGTCACTTCTTCTTCGGTATCCGGAACGACGCCGCGAATCGCCGGGATGTCAACCGGAGACGGCAAGTAGTCGACAACGCCGTCAAGAAGCAGCTGAACACCTTTGTTTTTGAATGCCGAACCGCAGAAGACCGGGAAGAATTCAACGCTGATCGTCGCTTTGCGGATCGCGGCCTTCAGCTCTTCCGTCGTGATTTCTTCCCCTTCCAAATATTTCATCATTAATTCTTCGTCCAGCTCAGCGACCGCCTCAATCAGCTTGTTATGGTACTCTTCTGCCATATCGCGGTATTCTTCCGGAATGTCAATGCGCTCAATGTTTTTGCCAAGCTCATCATGGTAATGGTACGCGCACATTTCAACCAAGTCGATAATGCCGGAGAATTGATCTTCAGCGCCGATCGGCAGTTGCACCGGATGGGCATTTGCTTGCAGGCGGTCATGGAGCGTTTTCACCGAATACAAGAAATCGGCGCCGATTTTATCCATTTTGTTGACGAACACGATCCGTGGGACGCCATATGTCGTCGCTTGGCGCCAAACGGTTTCCGTTTGCGGTTCAACACCCGATTGCGCGTCTAAGACTGTGATGGCCCCGTCCAATACGCGCAACGAACGCTCAACCTCGACCGTAAAGTCGACGTGCCCCGGCGTGTCGATGATGTTGATGCGATGGCCTTTCCATTGCGCCGTTGTCGCCGCCGACGTGATCGTAATTCCGCGCTCTTGTTCTTGTTCCATCCAGTCCATCGTTGCCGCACCTTCATGCACTTCCCCGATTTTATGAACGCGGCCGGTATAGAACAAGATCCGTTCAGTCGTCGTCGTTTTCCCGGCGTCAATGTGCGCCATGATCCCTATGTTGCGAGTGTTTTCTAAGGAGAACTCTCTTGCCATAGTGGTTATTTTCTCCTTCCTTCAAATATGAAATATAAGTAGATGGCGCCGCCATCGATGGCGCAATCCCCTTGTCTTTGAAGTTGTCCCACGCGCGACCGGAAAGGCCGCAATATATAGGAAGATAGGTGAATAGGCAACCGCAGTGCCTCCTCACCTATTTCCTTTAGGCGACGCTCCTTACCAGCGGTAATGGGCAAACGCGCGGTTCGCTTCAGCCATTTTATGTGTATCTTCGCGTTTTTTCACCGCTGCACCCGTGTTGTTGGCAGCGTCCATAATTTCATTTGCCAAGCGCTCTTCCATCGTTTTTTCGTTGCGAAGACGTGCATATTGCACGAGCCAGCGCAAACCGAGAGAAACGCGGCGGTCCGGACGAACCTCGACCGGAACTTGGTAGTTCGCCCCACCAACGCGGCGAGCGCGCACTTCCAACACCGGCATAACGTTTTTCAACGCTTGCTCAAACACTTCCATTGGATCTTTACCCGTGCGCTCACGGATAATATCAAACGCGGTGTAAAGAATTTTTTGCGCTTTTGATTTTTTGCCGTCGATCATAATTTTATTGATCAAACGGGTAACAAGCTTCGAATTGTAAATTGGATCTGGCAGTACGTCACGTTTAGCAACAGGGCCTCTACGTGGCATAGTGTTTCCTCCCTTCAGGAAAACATTCTCTTCATTTCATTATTTTTTCGCTGCTTTTGGTTTTTTCGCGCCGTATTTCGAACGACCTTGCATCCGGTTCGCTACGCCTGCAGCATCCAGCGCCCCACGGATGATATGGTAGCGTACCCCCGGCAAGTCTTTGACACGTCCGCCGCGGATGAGCACAACGCTGTGTTCTTGCAAGTTATGGCCGATCCCCGGAATGTACGCCGTAACTTCAATCCCATTTGTCAAGCGGACACGGGCGTATTTCCGCAACGCCGAGTTCGGTTTTTTCGGCGTCATCGTGCCGACACGCGTGCAAACGCCGCGTTTTTGCGGAGACGACACATTCGTTTGCTCTTTTTTGAAGCTGTTATACCCTTTGTTCAACGCAGGGGATTTCGATTTAACGACTTTTTTCTCGCGTCCTTTGCGGACCAATTGGTTGATTGTAGGCATGAAAAGATCCTCCTTTCGCATGCATCGTTTAAGCCCACATATCCAGGTGGTTCATCGTTTATGCAAATAAAGGTTTTAGGGGAGAAAGGCAAAACGTTACCGAAGGATCGCCACCGCGGCCGCACCGACTTGGATTTTGCACGCCTTGCCAAGCTTTTTCATCGAATCGACTTTTGTGACCGGCACGTTTGCCTCATTGGCGGCGGCGGTCACTTTTTCGATGATCGGCAAGTCGGCATCCTCCGCCACGATCACTTCCGCTGCTTTCCCTTCCTTTAAAGCCCTTATCGTTTGTTTGGTTCCAATGACAATTTTTCCAGCCTGTAATACTTTTTCATAAGACATGTAACATATCCTCCAAAGTACCAGGTTGTTGGAACACCTTTATTAGACTACCATTTTCTTTGTCAATTGTCAACTGGATTTTTAATTAGATGATGGCCGGCCAAGGAGCGCCTTAGCCGGCCACTTGGTTCGCGTTATTTGGACGACACCGTGTCGCTAGCCGTTTCCTTTTTGACGGCCGGCTTCACTTTCCGGTAGCGGGCCATACCGGTTCCAGCCGGGACGAGTTTGCCGATAATGACGTTTTCCTTCAAGCCAAGCAGTTCATCACGTTTTCCTTTGATGGCCGCATCCGTCAAGACGCGCGTCGTTTCTTGGAACGAAGCAGCCGACAAGAACGAATCCGTCTCAAGCGACGCTTTCGTGATGCCGAGCAACACCTGGCGGGCCGTCGCCGGCCGTTTCCCTTCGCGAAGAGCTTTGGCGTTGACATCCGTAAACTGGTGGACATCCAACAGCGTGCCCGGCAGCACATCGGTGTCGCCGGCATCGATGACGCGCACTTTGCGCAGCATTTGCCGCACCATGACCTCGATATGCTTATCGCTGATTTCCACCCCTTGCATCCGGTACACTTTTTGCACTTCACGAAGCAAGTACTCTTGAACGGATGTAATATCGCGCACGCGCAACAACTGTTTCGGGTCGACCGAGCCTTCTGTCAGCTCTTGGCCGCGTTCGACGCGCTGACCTTCTTCGACTTTCAGCCGCGCGTTGTACGGCGCTACATACGTACGCGTTTCGACCTCGCTTTGCACGACGATTTCATATTGGTTGTCGCGCGTTTCATTAATCGAAATAACCGTGCCGTCGATTTCAGAAATGACCGCTTGCCCTTTCGGGTTGCGCGCTTCAAACAGCTCTTGCACCCGCGGCAAACCTTGAGTGATATCGTCGCCGGCGACGCCGCCTGTATGGAACGTCCGCATTGTCAGCTGCGTGCCCGGCTCGCCGATCGACTGAGCGGCGATAATGCCGACGGCTTCGCCAACTTCGACGTCCATGCCGGTCGCCATGTTGCGGCCGTAACATTTTTTGCAGACGCCATGGCGCGTGTTGCAGGCGAATACGGAGCGAATCCATACTTCCGTAATGCCGGCTTTAATGATCTCATTGGCGATATCTTCGGTGATCATCTCGTCTTTGCGGACGATCACTTCGCCCGTTTCCGGATGGCGCACCGTTTTGTGCGCATAGCGGCCGACAAGCCGCTCTTCAAGCTTGACGACAACTTCCGTGCCATCCGTCAGCGCCCGCGCCAAAATGCCGCGGTCGGTGCCGCAATCTTCTTCGCGGACGATGACGTCTTGGGCCACGTCGACAAGGCGGCGCGTGAGATAGCCTGAGTCGGCCGTTTTGAGCGCCGTATCCGCCAATCCTTTTCGCGCGCCGTGCGTCGAGATAAAGTATTCCAACACCGTCAAGCCTTCGCGGAACGACGACTTGATCGGCAGCTCAATGATCCGGCCGGCCGGGTTGGCCATCAAACCGCGCATCCCCGCAAGCTGCGTAAAGTTCGACGCGTTCCCGCGCGCTCCGGAATCGCTCATCATAAAGATCGGGTTGCGTTTATCAAGCGACTTCATCAACCGGTCTTGAATTTTGTCTTTCGCCGCGCTCCAGATGGAGATGACGCGCTCGTACCGCTCTTCGTCGGTAATCAACCCGCGGCGGAACTGCTTCAAAACCGTATCAACTTTCGCTTGCGCTTCATCCAAAATTTCTTGTTTTTCCGGCAGGACGACGATATCGGCCACGCCGATCGTGATGCCGGCCTTCGTCGAATATTGGAAGCCAAGGTCTTTCATGCGGTCGAGCATCTTCGATGTTTCGGTGATTTTGAACCGTTTGAACACTTCAGCGATAATTTGCCCGAGCACTTTTTTCTTAAACGGCGGCACGAGTTCGCGCTTGCGAATTTCTTCGCGCACGTTGACCCCTTTGTCAAGGAAGTACTTGTCCGGCGTCCGCCCTTCAATGTTTTCCGTCGTCGGCTCGTTGATGTACGGGAACGAATTCGGCAAAATTTCGTTGAAAATGAGCTTGCCGACGGTCGTTAAGAGCAGCTTGTTGTTTTGCTCTTCGGTAAACGTTTCGTTTTTCAGCGAACCGGCATGAATGGCAATGCGCGAATGGAGATGGACGTAGCCGTTATGGTAAGCAAGCAGCGCCTCGTCCGTGTCTTTGAACACCATGCCTTCGCCGATGGCTCCCTCGCGCTCCATCGTCAAGTAGTAGTTGCCCAACACCATGTCTTGTGATGGTGTCACGACCGGCTTCCCATCTTTCGGGTTCAAAATGTTTTGCGCCGCCAACATCAACAAGCGCGCTTCGGCTTGCGCCTCAGCTGACAGCGGCACGTGCACCGCCATTTGGTCGCCGTCAAAGTCAGCGTTGTACGCCGTGCAAACAAGCGGATGAAGACGGATCGCCCGCCCTTCCACAAGCGTTGGTTCAAACGCCTGAATGCCGAGACGGTGCAGCGTCGGGGCGCGGTTTAACAGCACCGGATGTTCTTTAATGACATCTTCCAGCACATCCCATACTTCCGGATGGACGCGCTCGATTTTCCGTTTCGCGCTTTTAATGTTGTGCGCCAAGCCCCGCTCGACAAGCTCCTTCATAACAAACGGCTTGAACAACTCTAGCGCCATTTCTTTCGGCAAGCCGCATTGGTACATTTTCAAGTTCGGGCCGACGACGATGACGGAACGGCCGGAATAGTCCACGCGCTTGCCGAGCAAGTTTTGCCGGAAGCGGCCTTGCTTCCCTTTCAGCATATGAGAAAGCGATTTTAACGGACGGTTCCCCGGACCGGTCACCGGACGGCCGCGGCGGCCGTTATCGATCAAAGCATCAACCGCCTCTTGCAGCATCCGCTTCTCATTTTGGACGATAATGTTCGGCGCACCGAGATCAAGCAGCCGTTTCAGCCGGTTGTTGCGGTTGATGACGCGGCGGTACAAATCGTTCAAATCCGATGTTGCAAACCGCCCGCCGTCAAGCTGAACCATCGGGCGCAACTCCGGCGGAATGACCGGCAGTACATCAAGCACCATCCATGCCGGATCGTTCCCTGAACTGCGGAACGCTTCAAGCACTTCAAGCCGCTTAATGATGCGGGCGCGCCGTTGCCCTTGCGCTGTTTTCAGCTCTTCTTTCAGCGCGGCCACCTCTTTATCCAAATCAATGTCTTGGAGCAGCTTTTTGATCGCCTCCGCCCCCATCGACGCTTGGAACGATTGACCGTACTTCTCGCGATAGGCGCGGTATTCCTTTTCCGACAACAGCTGCTTTTTCTCAAGCGGCGTATCACCCGGGTCGGTGACGACATAGGATGCAAAATAAATGACCTCTTCGAGCGCCCGCGGCGACATGTCAAGAACCAATCCCATCCGGCTCGGGATGCCTTTGAAATACCAGATGTGCGAAACCGGGGCGGCGAGCTCAATATGGCCCATCCGTTCGCGGCGGACTTTCGAGCGCGTCACTTCGACGCCGCAGCGGTCGCAGACGACGCCTTTGTAGCGAACGCGTTTATATTTGCCGCAATGGCATTCCCAGTCTTTCGTCGGACCGAAAATGCGCTCGCAAAACAAGCCGTCTTTTTCCGGCTTTAACGTCCGATAGTTGATTGTCTCCGGCTTTTTGACTTCGCCATACGACCAAGAACGAATTTTCTCCGGGGAAGCGAGCCCAATTTTCATGTACTCAAACTTATTGACATCTAGCAAGGGGTATACCTCCCTTTTTGATCCGTCGGTTTTCCGTTCGCTCAAGCGGCCAATGGCGGGGAACAGCTCCCCGCCTGGCCGTTATGGCCGGTTTATTCTTTCGTCACCGCATCTTTCTCTTCGCCGGCTTCTTCCCGTTCGGCCGGTTTGACGTCCACCATGATGGCATCCGGTGCATGGTCATCATCATCATCAAAGTTTTCCATGTTCACTTCTTGTTCATCGCTCGTCAAAATCGTGACGTCCATGCCCAAGCTTTGCAGCTCTTTGATCAACACTTTAAACGACTCCGGCACACCCGGCTCCGGAATGTTTTCCCCTTTGACGATCGCCTCGTACGTTTTGACACGGCCGACGACATCGTCGGACTTGACGGTCAAAATTTCTTGCAGCGTGTATGCCGCCCCATACGCCTCAAGCGCCCATACTTCCATCTCACCAAAGCGCTGGCCGCCGAACTGCGCCTTGCCGCCGAGCGGCTGCTGAGTGACGAGTGAGTACGGGCCGGTGGAACGGGCATGAAGCTTGTCGTCGACCATGTGGGCGAGCTTGATCATGTACATGATCCCAACCGACACACGGTTGTCAAACGGTTCACCCGTCCGTCCGTCATACAGCACCGTTTTCGCGTCGCGCGCTAGACCTGCCTCTTCGAGGATGTTCCAAACGTCTTCCTCCGTCGCCCCGTCAAAGACCGGGGAGGCGATGTGCAAGCCGAGTTTTTTCGCCGCCATGCCAAGGTGCAGCTCAAATACTTGCCCAATGTTCATCCGCGACGGAACGCCAAGCGGGTTCAACATGATGTCAATCGGCGTGCCATCCGGCAAGAAGGGCATATCTTCCTCCGGCAAAATGCGGGAAATAACCCCTTTGTTTCCGTGGCGGCCTGCCATTTTGTCGCCCTCGGAAATTTTCCGCTTTTGCACAATATAGACGCGCACCAATTGATTGACACCCGGCGGAAGCTCGTCGCCGTCTTCGCGGTTGAACACTTTCACGTCAAGGACGATGCCGCCGCCGCCGTGCGGGACGCGCAACGACGTATCACGCACCTCGCGCGCTTTTTCGCCGAAGATCGCGTGCAAAAGCCGCTCTTCCGCCGTCAGCTCGGTCATTCCTTTTGGCGTCACTTTGCCGACGAGCAAGTCGCCGTCTTTCACTTCTGCGCCGATGCGGACGATGCCGCGTTCATCCAAGTTTTTCAGCGCATCCTCGCCGACGTTTGGAATGTCGCGCGTAATTTCTTCCGGACCGAGTTTCGTATCGCGCGATTCGGCTTCATACTCTTCAATATGAATTGATGTATACACGTCTTCTTTGACGAGCCGTTCGCTCATGATGATCGCGTCTTCGTAGTTGTAACCGTCCCATGTCATAAAAGCGACAAGCACATTGCGGCCAAGTGCCAATTCGCCCTTATCCATCGACGGGCCATCGGCCAAAATTTCGCCCTTCTCAACGATATCGCCTTTTTTCACGATCGGCCGCTGGTTGTAGCACGTGCCTTGGTTCGAACGAACGAATTTCAGCAACCGATATTTATCTAGATCACCCTTGACTTCTTTGCCGTCCACTTCAATCAGCCGACGCACCCAAATTTCCTTTGCTTCGACGCGCTCGACGATGCCGCGGTGCTTGCAAATGACCGCTGCGCCCGAGTCTTTCGCCGAAACATACTCCATCCCCGTGCCAACGATCGGCGCTTCGGGTTCCAACAGCGGCACGGCTTGCCGCTGCATGTTCGCTCCCATCAAGGCGCGGTTTGAGTCGTCGTTTTCCAAAAATGGGATGCACGCCGTCGCTGCCGAGACGACTTGCTTCGGCGAAACGTCCATGTAGTCGACGCGGTCGCGCTTGACGACGATGTTCTCGCCGCGGAAACGGGCGACAACGTTTTCTTCAAGGAACGTGCCGTCCTCCGCAAGCGGTACGTTCGCCTGCGCTACAACGTAATTGTCCTCTTCATCGGCTGTCAAATAATCGATTTGGTCCGTCACCCGCCCTGTTTCCGGATCGACGCGCCGGTATGGCGTTTCAATAAAGCCGAACTTGTTCACTTTCGCGTAAGTGGACAGCGAGTTGATGAGTCCGATGTTCGGACCTTCCGGCGTTTCGATCGGACACATCCGCCCGTAATGCGAATAATGGACGTCGCGCACCTCAAACCCAGCGCGCTCACGTGTCAATCCTCCAGGGCCGAGCGCGGACAGACGCCGCTTGTGCGTCAGTTCGGCCAATGGGTTCGTTTGATCCATGAACTGTGACAGCTGCGAGCTGCCGAAAAACTCTTTGATCGCCGCGATCACTGGGCGAATGTTGATCAGCTGCTGCGGCGTAATCGTGTTCGTATCTTGGATCGACATGCGCTCGCGCACGACGCGCTCCATGCGCGACAGGCCGATGCGGAATTGGTTTTGCAGCAGCTCACCGACCGAACGGAGGCGGCGGTTGCCTAAATGGTCGATGTCATCCGTATCGCCGACGCCGTGGAGCAAGTTGAAGAAATAGCTGATCGACGCAATGATGTCAGCCGGTGTAATATGTTTGACATCCTCGGCGATGAAGCCGTTGCCGATGACGTTGATCACTTTTTCGCCATTCGGGTCATTCGGGGCATAAATTTTGATCGTTTGCACCGAAATGTCCCCGTCCACCACCCCTTCGGCTGGGCGGTATGTCTGTAAGCCGACGCCTTTTTCCAAATACGGGAGCAGGCGATTCAGCGTTCGGCGGTCGATCATCGCTCCAGCTTCGGCGATGACTTCCCCCGTTTCCGGATCGGCGATCGTTTCCGCGAGCCGCTGATTGAACAAACGGTTTTTAATATGAAGTTTTTTATTGATTTTATAACGGCCTACGCTAGCCAAGTCATAGCGCTTCGGATCAAAAAAGCGCGACGCCAGCAAATTTTTCGCATTCTCAAGCGTCGGCGGCTCTCCCGGACGAAGACGCTCGTAAATTTCAATCAACGCTTTTTCCGTGCTGTCGGTATTATCTTTTTCAAGCGTATTGCGCAAGTATTCGTTGTCGCCGAGCAGATCGATGATTTCTTGGTCGGAGCTGAACCCAAGCGCACGGAGAAGAACCGTAACCGGCAGTTTACGGGTGCGGTCGATGCGAACGTAAACGACGTCTTTCGCATCGGTTTCATATTCAAGCCATGCGCCGCGGTTCGGAATCACTGTCGCCGAGTAGCCGCGTTTGCCGTTTTTATCAACTTTGTCGCTGTAATAGACGCTTGGCGAACGGACGAGCTGGGAAACGATGACGCGTTCCGCCCCATTAATAATAAACGTTCCGGTTTCTGTCATGAGCGGAAAATCGCCCATAAACACGTCTTGTTCCTTCACTTCGCCCGTTTCTTTATTGATCAAGCGAACTTTGACGCGAAGCGGCGCCGCATATGTAACGTCGCGTTCTTTCGCCTCTTCGACCGTATATTTCGGTTCTCCTAAACTATAGTCGATAAATTCAAGCGAGAGATTACCGGAAAAGTCTTCAATCGGGGAAATTTCCCTGAACATTTCCCGCAGCCCTTCATCGAGAAACCATTGGTAGGAGGACGTTTGAATTTCGATCAAGTTCGGCAATTCCAGCACTTCGCTGATGCGTGCATAGCTTCTGCGTTGGCGGTGTCGCCCGTATTGAACTAGTCGGCCTGTCAAGAGTGATTCACCCCTCAAATGTAGACATTAGTGAAAACCGGAACCGGAACAGCTCCATCACCCGCTCTGCTCAGCAATCTATGCCTTCAAGACGGACTGGCCGCTCCGTCATTCCGGGGCAAAGCACTAGGCATGCATGCGGCCGGCCCCCGCCATCCGGGCGGAAACGGCTTCGTTGCGTGCACCGCCGTTTCATTTAGGGGATTTAACACGCTCCCGGCGCGAGGAAACCAGGCGTTGAGTTGAATGGAGAAAAAAAGAAAATGGTTTCTATTCCAATAGAAAACCATATGGTTCGTTGTTTATTGATTTTATCATTGTTTCCATTGCGTCCAAAATTATACGTCATCCCCTCTGCACGGGAAATGTGCATATTTAGCATTTTATAATGCTACCACAATAAAAAAACGGTGTCAACATTTTTTCGCCTTTATGATATAATATCCTTTTTTCTTCGCGACGACTTCTACAGCGGAAAAGCATTCGTTCAGCTTTTGCAAGGCCGATGGGGCGCCTTGCTTTTTTTGAATGACGACCCATAGCTCGCCATGATCGAGCAGATGATCGCGGCTTTGTTCAAAAATCGCGTAAACGACCCGTTTGCCAGCCCGTATCGGCGGATTGGTGACGACCGCTGCAAATCGCTGTTCTCCGACTTCCGAAAAAAGATCGCTTTTGTAAATCACCGCATTGTCAATCCCGTTTGCCTGCTTGTTTTCCTGCGCCAGTTCGAGCGCCCGCTCGTTGACATCAATCATGTGAACGCGCCGGTTTGGAAACGATTTGGCCAAGGCAAGCCCGATCGGCCCATATCCGCAGCCGACATCCAACAAATCCCCAGCCACTCCCGGCTCCTCGAACGTTTCAATTAACAGGCGTGTGCCAAAGTCGACTTCGCGCTTTGAAAACACTCCGCTGTCGGTCGTAAAGCGGAATTCATGCCCCCGCAACACGTACGTCCACGTTTGCGGGTTTCGCTCCGACGTCGGATTGACTGAGTAATAATGCTCGCTCATCATCATCCCCTCCTCCTTGTCGACAGGCTGCACTGCCTTCCGTATATATAGTGTAACAAAAAAGAGGCCGTCCCTTGCTTCGGGCAAGCCTCTTTTTTCAATGGCGCAGCCATTACTTGATTTCGACTTTCGCGCCAGCTTCTTCGAGTTTTGCTTTGATTTCTTCTGCTTCTTCTTTCGCAATGCCTTCTTTGATCGGCTTCGGGGTGTTGTCGACCAAGTCTTTCGCTTCTTTCAGGCCGAGGCCAGTGATTTCGCGAACGACTTTGATGACTTTGATTTTTTGCGCGCCGGCGTCGGCAAGAATGACGTCGAATTCCGTTTTTTCTGCCGCTGCTTCAGCGCCAGCTGCTGCGCCGCCCGCGACAACAACCGGAGCCGCAGCTGTTACGCCGAATTCTTCCTCGATCGCTTTCACCAATTCGTTTAATTCCAATACGGTCATATTTTTCACTGCTTCAATGATTTGTTCTTTCGTCATCACAACTTCCTCCTTTGTTTTCTGAATGATTGTTAAGCACATATCGATGCGCCATTACGCGCCTTGTTCCTCTTGCTTGTCAGCCACCGCTTTAATCGCCAGCGCAAAGTTGCGGATCGGGGCTTGAAGAACGCTAAGCAACATCGAAAGCAACCCTTCGCGGGACGGGAGTTTCGCCAACGCATCGATTTCTTCTTTGCTGGCGATGTTCCCTTCGATGACGCCGCCTTTGATTTCCAATGCTTCATGCGTTTTCGCAAACTCGCTTAAAATTTTGGCCGGCGCCACGACATCTTCATTGCTGAAGGCGATGGCATTTGGACCGGTGAACACTTCATCCAGTCCTTCCAAGCCGACTTCCGCGAGCGCCCGGCGGGTCAAGGTGTTTTTGTACACTTTAAACTCGACGCCTGCCTCGCGCAGCTGTTTGCGCAACTCGGTCATTTCCGCTACGTTCAAACCGCGGTAATCAACGATGACGGTTGCCTTGCTGGCCCGGAATTTGTCTGCGATTTCCGCGACCACTTGTTTTTTCAGTTCAATCGCGCTCGACACGTCCTGCACCTCCTGTAAGGAAAATGAGAGAATACCACTTATACCGTCTGCTCAATAAAAACCTCCATGCCGCGTAGACATGGAGGTGTCGTTCAACGCACCGCTGCTCGTCCCCGACGCAGGGCGCGCTGTTCTATCGTCCACATACCTCGGTAGGAAATTAAGCCTCAAACAGGCACCTACTGTCTACGGTACAAATGATATTCATTTGTTCAGCCAAATGGCATTTTAACAGACGGACAAACAAAAGTCAACGGTTATTGTGCAACAGCAACCGTGGACGGGTCAACCTTGATGCCAGGGCCCATTGTCGACGTAATCGTGACGTTTTTCACGTACGTCCCTTTTGCCGCCGCGGGTTTGGCTTTCAAAATTGCTTCATAAACGGCTGCGAAGTTTTCAGCCAATTTCTCGTTGTCAAACGACACTTTGCCGATCGGAACGTGGATGTTGCCCGCTTTGTCGACGCGGTATTCCACTTTACCAGCCTTGATTTCTTGCACCGCTTTTGCTACGTCAAACGTGACTGTTCCGGTTTTCGGGTTTGGCATCAACCCTTTCGGCCCTAAAATGCGGCCGAGTTTCCCGACTTCACCCATCATGTCCGGCGTAGCAACAACGACATCAAAGTCAAACCAACCTTGCTGGATTTTGTTGATATATTCTGTATCGCCGACATAGTCAGCGCCAGCCGCTTCTGCTTCTTTCGCTTTTTCCCCTTTCGCGAACACCAACACGCGCGCCACTTTCCCTGTGCCGTGCGGCAGGACGACGGCGCCGCGAATTTGTTGGTCCGCTTTTTTCGGGTCGACGCCCAAACGGAACGCCACTTCCACCGTGGCATCGAATTTCGCGATGTTCGTTTTTTTCACGAGCTCGATTGCTTCAGCAATCGGGTATGCTTTGAAGCGGTCGACGAGCTTCAATGCTTCTAAGTATTTCTTTCCTCTTTTCGGCATATGAAAAATCCTCCTCGATTGTGGTTTTAGCGGAAAAACCTCCCACATTGAACGTTCTTCGCTTCTTTCGAAAGCGAAGAAGCGGACGGATGCCCATTCATCGGGCCCGTCTTGATGTTTTTGTTCATGGAGAGAGAGGTTGCCTAATGACGCAACCTCCCCTACAAACGACGCACCGGCTTTAGTCTTCAATCACAATGCCCATGCTGCGGGCCGTGCCTTCGATCATGCGCATGGCCGCCTCAATGCTCGCCGCATTCAAATCCGGCATTTTCAGCTCAGCGATCTCACGCACTTTGTCGCGTTTAATTGTTGCCACTTTGTTGCGGTTCGGTTCGCCGGAGCCCGATTCAATGCCCGCCGCTTTTTTCAGCAATACAGCGGCTGGCGGCGTTTTCGTGATGAATGTAAATGAACGGTCCTCAAAAACCGTAATTTCAACCGGAATGATCAACCCTGCCTGGTCCGCCGTGCGGGCATTAAACTCTTTGCAAAACGCCATAATATTGACACCGGCTTGACCCAACGCAGGACCTACTGGCGGCGCCGGATTCGCTTTCCCTGCAGGAATTTGCAGTTTGACGACCTTGATTACTTTTTTCGCCACGAGACACACCTCCTTAAGTCCGTGATGTGGTATTAGGGATTGCCCCTCCCACTCATCCGGCTCCGGTCTACTGAGCCGTTTTCCTATCTCCCGTTCAGTTGAGAGGATCAGCGTAAAAACAAAACGGCTCCCTTATACAAAAGTGTATAAGTTCACCGCCATATGTCTCCGTTTAAGAGACATACTGACTTTAAAATAGTATCACTTTTCCCTATCAATTGCAAGTTCTTTATCCATTAGATTTTTTCTATTTGCGAAAACTCAAGCTCCACCCGTGTTTCGCGCCCAAACATATCGACAAGCAGCTTCACTTTATGTTTATCTGGGTCAATCGCTTCAATTTTCCCTGTAAAGTTCGCAAACGGACCTTCTTTGATCCGCACCGTTTCATTTACCTCATAGTCCACGTCAACCTCGGCAAGCGGCATGCCCATCCGCTTCAAGATCATTTTCACTTCTTCCTCCATAAGCGGCGTCGGTTTCGAACCAGCTCCGCTTGAGCCGACAAATCCCGTGACGCCCGGCGTGTTGCGCACAACATACCATGAGTCATCCGTCATGACCATCTCAACAAGCACATAGCCGGGGAACACTTTCTTTTTCGTCGTTTTCCGTTTTCCGTTTTTGACGTCCGTTTCCGTCTCTTCCGGAACGACGACGCGAAAAATTTTATCTTGCATTCCCATCGATTCGACACGTTTTTCCAAATTGGCTTTCACTTTGTTTTCATATCCCGAATATGTATGGACAACATACCAGTTTTTCTCCATCAACAAGCCTCCCCAGGGCGGTTTTCGTTTTGTTTTTTGCGCAAAACAAAAACCCGTTGCCGGGTTCCATACGCGCACGATTATCTTTCATTATAACATATCCTTCGTCCGCTTATTCAAACACGAGGCGAATCAACTCAGAAATGCCGAGGTCCACAACGGCAAAAAAGACGGTGAAAAACGCCACCGTGGCCAACACGACCGCCGTGTAGTTCACTAACTCCTTCCGGTTTGGCCAACTCACTTTTTTCAGCTCGCGTACGACTTCTTTTAAAAAGTTGATTACTCGCTGCATCACTCGTACCTCCATCATTGTTCAAAACTATCTCCACCGTCTATTTCGTTTCACGATGGATCGTATGTTTGTTGCATGTTGAGCAAAACTTGTTGGCCATAAGGCGCTCACCAAGGCGACGTATTTGTTTTGCTGCCGTATAGTTTCGGCTCCCGCACTGCGCGCAAGCCAGCGTCACTTTTTGGCGCATCAACATTCCACCGTTCCTGCGAGATGTCCATAAAAATTTATCATATTCGCTGTTTCGCTGTCAATGACATCTTTTGATGCAGCGTTGCGATGTTATAAACTGATCTCGCGGTATTCCAAATATTTCTCGAGCTTCCTCTTGACGCGTTGCAACGCATTGTCGATCGACTTGACATGGCGGTTCAGCTCTTCGGAAATTTCCTGATACGATCGTCCATCCAAATACAAAGCGAGCACTTTCCGCTCGAGGTCGCTGAGCAGTTCCGCCATCTTTAGTTCAATATCATCGACTTCCTCGCGGTTGACAATCAATTGTTCCGGGTCCGTCACCTGCGTGCCGGACAACACATCCATCAGCGTCCGGTCAGATTCATCGTCATAAATCGGCTTATCCAAGGAAACGTAAGAGTTGAGCGGAATATGCTTTTGGCGGGTGGCCGTTTTAATCGCGGTAATCATTTGCCTTGTGATGCAAAGTTCTGCAAACGCTTTAAATGAGGAAAGCTTGTCCCCCTTAAAATCACGCACGGCCTTATACAGACCGATCATTCCTTCCTGCACGATATCTTCCCGATCAGCTCCGACTAAAAAATAGGAGCGAGCTTTGGCACGCACAAAGTTTTGATATTTATGGATTAAAAAATCAAGTGCTTCCCCATCCCCTTCGTGAACGAGCGCAACAAGCTGCTCATCGTCCAGCTGATGATAATCTTTCTCTTTCATCGCTTTCAAGCATTCCCCCACGCTGATCCCCCCGACCGCATCAATCGCTAACATGTATTATACAGGACAAATTTTTACAGCGTCAACCGCTCATTTTTCTCCTCTTCGCCATTTTTCAAAAATTTCAGCAATTCTATCATTTAGCGGGAATTTGGAGATCGGAGTGCGCTGCTGCATCGCTTTTACTTTTTGGGAAATGTCCCGCTCAACCGCCTCGACTTCATCCAATAGCTCGCGCGCCGACTTGCGCAGGGCGCCTTGGCCGAACACCGTCCATTGTTCGGTGTAGTCGGAGGTAGCGACATACACTTTTGTGCGCGCATTCATCAATGTTTTCGCCAATCGTTCAATTCGCTCGTCGGCCGTCTCATGTTCCTTTGTAAAAATGACGTCGACGTCGTAATGTTTATACTTTTTCTCGTTTCCTTTCACGAGGTGGGCATCGAATACGATCACGACATGGTCCCCCGTGAATCCTTTGTAGTCAGCCATTTTTTCAATCAATAAATCCCTTGCCGCTGCCAGATCGCCCTCTTCTTTCAGCCGGCGCAGCTCCGGCCACGCTCCGATGATGTTATAGCCGTCGACAATCAAAATGTTCATTAGCTATTCTCCTAACGGATATCGCTTCCGGTACACCTCGTACATGAGCAGGCTGGCGGCGACAGAGGCATTGAGCGAGGTGACATGGCCGCGCATCGGCAACCGGAACAAGAAATCGCACTTTTCAAGCACTAGGCGGCTGATCCCTTTCCCTTCGCTCCCGATTACGAGCGCCAACGGCATCGTGCCATCGAGCGAGCGGTAGTCGTCTTGAGCCGACGCATCCGTTCCAGCTACCCACACTCCGCGCTCTTTCAGCTCGTCAATCGTCCGCGCCAAGTTTGTCACACGCGCGACCGGAACGTGCTCAATCGCCCCGGTCGACGCCTTCGCCACCGTTTGGGTCAGCCCGACCGAACGCCGCTTCGGAATGATGAGGCCGTGCGCCCCCACCGCATCAGCGGTGCGCATGATGGCCCCTAAATTATGCGGATCCTCAAGCTCGTCCAAAATGAGAAAAAACGGCGCCTCGCCCCGCTCGGCGGCGCGAGCGAACAAGTCATCGATTTCATAGTAGCGGTAGGCCGCCGCCTGAGCGATCACCCCTTGATGAGCTCCTTCAGCCATCTGATCAAGCTTGCGCTTCGGGACATATTGGACGAGCACGCCCCGCCGCTTTGCCCATTCAAGCACAGGTTCGACGGTATGGCGCTGCGCCCCTTCAGCGATCCAAATTTTATTGATGTCGCGCCCGGCTTTGAGCGCTTCAATGACCGGATTTTTGCCGATAATGTAGTCCATCATTCCAACGCCCTTTCTTCCCTTTCAATAATGGCAAACGAACGGCCGATCAGCTCATCAACCCGCTTTTCATTATTAACCAAAAAATGATAACCGATGAGCGCCTCAAAGGCCGTGCTATGCCGGTATGTTTGCACATCCGTATTTTTCGGGATTGTGCCTGATTTGGCATTGCGGCCGCGGCGGACGATGTCCTTTTCCTCCTCGGTCAGGACGCCCTCGTCAAGCAACGCCAAAATCACTTGCGCTTGCGCCCGCGCCGACACATAGCGGACCGCCCGCCGATGCAGCTCATGCGGCCGCACGCTGCCGCCAGCAAGCAAATGGCGTCGCACATACACCTCGTACACGGCGTCGCCAATATAGGCAAGCGCCAGTCCATTTAACTGCTTCACATCGTTGACCGTTTCAAACTCCGCCATCATCGCGTGCTATCCCCGTTTCCATCTCGTTCCTTGCGGCGTGTCTTCCAAAATAATGTTTTTCGCTCTCAACTCATCGCGAATGCGGTCGGCCAGCGCAAAATCGCGGTTTTTCCGCGCTTCATTGCGCTTTTGGATCAACGCCTCGATTTCCTCATCTAGCAGCTCATCCTGCTTCAAGGTGAGTCCAAGTACGTCCGCCAGCTGTTCGAACTCGCGCAAAAACGCGTGAATGACCTTCTCGGATGTCGTTTTTTCCTGCAAGTACAAATTGGCCTGCTTCGCCAGTTCAAACAATACGGCAATGCCGTTCGCCGTGTTGAAATCATCGTCCATTTCACGGATGAACGAGGCGCGGATGTCGGCAATGCGCGAAACCCATTCCTCGTCATTGTCCGTTAAGTTCGTGCTTGCCTGCAAGCGATGCTGCAAATTGCTGTACGCCGTCTTCAGGCGCTCGAGTCCGCGCCGCGCACTCTCAAGCAGCTCCTCGCTGTAGTTGATCGGATGGCGGTAATGCACCGACAGCATGAAAAACCGCAGCACTTGCGGGTCGATCTGCCGGATGATGTCGTGAACGAGCACGAAATTGCCAAGCGACTTCGACATTTTTTCGTTGTTAATATTTAAATACCCATTGTGCAGCCAATATTTCGCAAACGGTTTGCCGGTCAACGCCTCCGACTGGGCGATTTCGTTTTCATGGTGCGGGAACGTCAAGTCTTGACCGCCCGCATGGATGTCGATCGTATCACCTAAATATTTGCGCGCCATCGCCGAGCATTCAATATGCCAGCCCGGCCGCCCTTTCCCCCACGGGCTGTCCCAACAAATCTCTCCTTCTTTTGCTGCTTTCCAAAGGGCGAAATCGAGCGGATCATCTTTCTTCTCCCCAATTTCGATGCGCGCCCCTGCTTGCAGCTCATCGATCGATTGGTGAGACAGCTTACCGTATTCGCGGAACTTGCGCGTCCGGTAGTACACGTCGCCGTCGACTTCGTACGCATATCCTTTGTCAATGAGCGCCTGAATGAATTCGATAATTGTATCGATGTTTTCGGTCACCCGCGGATGGATGTCCGCTTTTTTGCAGCCAAGCGCCTGAATGTCTTCAAAATACGCCTCAATAAACCGCTCAGCGATCGCCGGCACGCTCTCGCCGAGCTCGCGGGCCGCTTTGATCAGCTTGTCATCGACGTCGGTAAAGTTCGATACATACGTCACATCATAGCCGCGGAACTCCAAATAGCGGCGGATCGTGTCAAAAACGATGGCGGCCCGAGCATTGCCGATGTGAATATAATTATAGACGGTCGGGCCGCACACATACATTTTCACTTTATTCGGCTCCAGCGGCTCAAACGGTTCCTTTTTTCGCGTCAGCGTATTATAAAGCCGGATGCTGCTCATACTCGTTCTTCCTTTCTTGTCGTTTCAATGCCTCAAGCTCGCTTTTCAGCCGGGCGATTTCCTCTTCAAGCTCCCGGAACCGGTCGGCGATCGGGTCGGGCAGGTCGGTATGGTTTAAATCTTTCTTCACTTTCACCCCGTCGCGCACAACGACGCGGCCCGGAATGCCAACGACGGTCGAATTGGGCGGCACGTCTTTGAGCACGACCGACCCAGCGCCGATTTTCGAGTTTTCCCCGATCGTAATTGAACCAAGCACTTTCGCGCCGGCAGCGATCAAACAGTTGTCCTTGATCGTCGGGTGCCGCTTCCCTTTTTCTTTCCCTGTCCCGCCTAACGTGACCCCTTGATAGACGGTGACATTGTCGCCGATTTCGCACGTTTCGCCGATCACCACGCCCATGCCGTGGTCGATGAAAAAGCGGCGGCCGATTTTGGCGCCCGGATGGATTTCAATGCCAGTGAAAAAGCGGCTGATTTGCGAAATCAAACGGGCAAGAAAGTAAAATTTCCGCTTGTAAAGCGCATGGGCGATCCGATGCGCCCAAATGGCATGCAGGCCGGAATACGTTAAAATGACTTCCAAATAGCTTCTCGCCGCCGGGTCTTGCTCAAAAATGACTTCAATATCCTCTTTTAATGTTTTAAACATGATGTCCTCCCTCCATCCCTCTAGGTTGTCTTGAATAAAAAAGCGTCCCTGTGCCGAAGACACAGAGACGCTTTTGGCGCGGTTCCACTCTGTTTAGCGAAACGGGGCGCCGTTTCGCTCACTCGATTCCGATAACGGAGATGCTCCGCTCCCCTCTACTGCAGAACGTCTCTGTTCCGGTTCGAAAGGAGGCTCCGAGGCGCACTTCAGACAGCACCGAACATAAGCCGCTTCCAGCCAAGGCGGCTCTCTCTGGGATGCCGATGCTTCCTACTTTTCCTCGTCAACGCTTTTTCTTTATGCACTTGTTCCATCGAAATTTTATATTATTATACCACATTCATCATGCAAACGTGCGTAGAGGCCGCTTAAAATTTTTCTTGGAGCGCCCGCTCGAGCCGTTCGATCACTTTTTGTTTGCCGAGCAGCTGAATGGCAAACGGCAGCTCCGGTCCGTGCGTTTGCCCCGTCACCGCCGCACGGATCGGCATAAACAACTTTTTCCCTTTTTGCCCGGTCGCCTTTTGCACCGCTTTAATGGCCGCTTTAATCTCGTCCGCCGTAAACGGCTCAAGCTCACGCACGCTCTCAAGGAAGGCGGAAAGCACAGCCGGCACCTGTTCTTCAGCCAGCACTTGACGCGCCTCGTCCTCGTAGTCGATTTCTTCTTTAAAGAACAGCTCAGACAGCGGGACGATCTCCGCCCCGTAGCTCATTTGCTCTTGATACAAAGCAATTAAATCGCGCGCCCATTGCCGCTGTTCATCCGTCATATCCGCCGGGAGGCGCCCGGCTTTCACTAAATGCGGCAAGGCCAGCTCGACAAGCCGGTCAAGGTCGAGCTTTTTGATATATTGGTTGTTCATCCATGTCAGCTTTTTCGTGTCAAACATGGACGGCGACTTCGAGAGCCGCGAAACATCGAATATGCGGATGAGTTCATCCTTCGAAAAAATTTCTTCTTCCCCTTCCGGCGACCAGCCGAGCAAGGCGAAAAAGTTGAACATCGCTTCCGGCAAATAGCCGAGCTCTTTGTATTGCGACACAAATTGAATGATCGACTCGTCGCGCTTAGACAGCTTTTTCCGCTGCTCGTTGACGATTAACGTCAAGTGCGCGAACTGCGGCGGCTCCCAGCCGAAATATTCGTATACCATCAGCTGCTTCGGCGTATTGGACAAATGTTCCTCACCGCGGAACACATGGCTGATCTCCATTAAATGGTCGTCGATGACAACAGCAAAATTGTATGTCGGAATGCCATTCGCCTTCACAATCACCCAATCGCCGCCGACATCTTTCGATTCAAACACCACTTTGCCGCGCACTAAATCGTAAAACTCGTACGTTTTCCCTTCCGGCACTTTCAGGCGGATCGTATACGGCTTTCCTTGCGCCTCAAGCTCCGCGACTTGCTCCGGCGTCAAGCGGCGGCATTTGCCGCTATACTGCGGAGCGGCGATGCCGGCCGCCCGCTGCGCCTCCCGCTCGCGCTCGAGCTCTTCCGGCGTGCAAAAACATTTGTACGCATGCCCTTGCTCAAGCAATTCATTCACATATTTTCGGTAAATATCGAGCCGCTCCGTTTGTCGGTACGGCCCGTAGCCGCCATCTTGATCAATCGATTCGTCATAATCGATGCCCAGCCATTTTAAGTTTTCAAGCTGCGACTTTTCACCGCCTTCGACGTTCCGTTCAATATCCGTATCCTCGATGCGGACAATCATTTTTCCACTGTGATGGCGGGCAAACAAATAGTTAAACAGCGCTGTCCGCGCCCCGCCGATATGCAAATGGCCGGTTGGGCTCGGCGCATAGCGTACGCGCACCTCTTTTGCCATCATCCAACCCCTCCACTTTCATCAAAGCTTGTGCTTATTATTGTACCGTTTATCGCAGCAAAGTTCAAAACAGACAGCTCTCGCCTAGACCGCACCACGCCGCCGACGCCCCCTTTACACCTCCTAGCCGGGACGGCGAACAAAGCGCTTATGTATTAAGGAACGAGGGCTCCCAAATGATGTTGCCAAAGGCCGCTCCATTAGCTTTTTTGCAGCAAGACGACCGCCTGAGCGGCAATGCCTTCCCCCCGCCCGGTGAATCCGAGCCTCTCCGTTGTCGTCGCCTTCACATTGACTTGCGAGCGCTCGGCTCCCAGCAACCGAGCGATCACCGCCCTCATTTCTTCAATATACGGCGCCATCTTCGGCTTTTGTGCGATGATCGTGCAGTCGGCGTTCACGAGCCTATACCCTTCCTGCCGGGCGAGCGCCCATACGTGCGCCAACAGCTCAGCCGAGTCGGCATCTTTAAAGCGCGGATCTGTGTCGGGAAAATGCCGGCCGATATCGCCGGCGCCGATCGCCCCAAGGCAGGCGTCGGCCACCGCATGAAGCAGCACGTCGGCATCGGAGTGGCCGAGCAGCCCCTTTTCATACGGAATGGTGACGCCGCCAATGATCAGCGGACGCCCTTCAACAAGCTGATGAACGTCAAACCCTTGTCCAATGCGAAACATCTCTCCACCCCCATCTATTCGGCCATGCCGCTTGCCAAAATCGCCTCAGCAAACAAAAGGTCCTCCGGCGTCGTCAGCTTAATATTGCGATAATCCCCTTCTATGATCTTCACCGGCTTGCCGATTCGCTCCACAAGGCTGGCGTCATCCGTGCCGAGATAGCCAGCCTGTTTCGCCGCTTTGTGCGCTTCCATGATCAAAGACAGACGAAAAGCTTGTGGCGTCTGCACCGCCCACAAGCTGGAACGATCAATCGTCTGTTCGACAAACAAACCGTCCACTTTTTTGATCGTATCTTTTACCCGCACTGCCGGGATCGCCGCCCCGTACTGAATAGCAGCGTCCGCCAGCTCGTGCAAATGATGGACGCGGACAAACGGGCGGGCGCCGTCATGGATGAGGACAATCTCCTCTCCCGCGAGCGCCTGCAGTCCGTTATAGACGCTATGCTGCCGCTCCTCGCCGCCGTCGGCAAACGCGGCGACTTTTCGAATGCGAAAGCGGTCGAGCAGCAGCTCAAACCGGCTTCGCTCGGCCGGGTTGACGACGAGCACGATGCGAGCGCACCGCTCATCGCGCTCAAACACGTTCAGCGTCCGAACGATCAGCGGCTCGCCGCCAAGTTCAAGAAATTGCTTGTTCATGCCCGCGTTCATCCGCTTTCCTTGCCCGGCCGCCAAGACAATCGCTTCGTAATTCATTGGCCGTTTCCCCTATTTCGTTTTACAACGCTTTTTGCAACAGTTTCAATTTGGCAAAAATCATTCTCCCTGCAGATGTTTGTAACACGCTGGTGACTAACACGTCAACCCGTTTGCCGATATATTCTTTTCCGTCTTCGACGACGATCATCGTCCCATCGTCCAAATAGGCGACGCCTTGGTTATGCTCCTTCCCATCTTTAATGACGTGCACGTTCAGCTCCTCGCCGGGCAGCACGACCGGTTTGACGGCATTCGCCAAATCGTTGATATTCAAAACACGCACGTTTTGCAGCTCACATACTTTGTTTAAATTGAAATCGTTCGTCACGACAACGCCTTGCAGCTGCTTCGCCAGCTTGACGAGTTTGCTGTCGACTTCCTGGACATCGCTGAAATCCGCTTCATGGATTTCCACTTTCATCGCCATTTCTTTTTGGATGCGGTTCAAAATATCCAAGCCGCGGCGGCCGCGGTTCCGCTTCAACACATCGGACGAATCGGCGATATGCTGCAATTCTTCGAGCACAAACCGCGGAATGACAAGCGGCCCTTCCAAAAACCCGGTTTGGCAAATGTCTGCGATCCGCCCGTCGATGATGACGCTCGTATCCAAAATTTTCACAGCACCGCCCTTTGACGGTTCGTTTTCCGCTTCTCCACCTTTTTTCTTCGCCATGCGGTTGGACAAGGAAAATAAGTTCATCAACTCATTCCGTTTCTTTAAACCGACGCGAAACCCTAAGTAGCCGAGCAACACCGTCAAAAAAATCGGCAACACCGTATTCAACACTTGAATGTGAAACGACTGCAACGGCATGACAACGAAAAACGCGATAATAAGACCGAAAATCAGCCCGAGACTGCCAAACAGCACGTCGGCGGCCGGCGCCTTCACGAGCGTTTCCTCCACCCAGCGAATCATGTCGACCACATAATCGACAAGCCAAAACGTCAACAAAAAGAAAACGACTGCCCCCAGCACCGCCAGCGTATAAGAATTATTAAGAAGCGGCATGCCGCTCACATTCATCAGCTTAAGCAAGTCAGGAAAAAACATGGCGCCTAACGTTCCACCCACGGCGAGGAAAAATAATTGCACAATGCGTTTGACCATCAGCCCATCTTCACCTCCCTATTTAACATTATAAACAGTTTCCAATGTTTGAAACCAATTGGAAGGCAATTTTTAATCGTTTTTGAACATTCGACATCTGCTTTTGACACTCCACACGCCTAAAAGCGTGGGATTCTTGGGAGCACTCCCGCAACCGGAAGTTCTGCCTTGCGGCACCAAGCGATCCCCGTGTGTCCCACGGTTGAGTCCGCTTGAGCGGACAAAATACGCAATCCTTCGCGGAGGATGTTTCTTGCGGCGTTGACATCCCGGTCATGGGTGTCGCCGCACAACGGGCACGTCCACTGCCGGACAGACAAGTCTTTTGTCTCTGGGTTGCGGTGCCTGCATCGGGAGCAAAGCTGGCTCGAAGGGAATGTGGGGGACACGATGACCGCCTGCCTCCCGTACCAGGCCGCTTTGTACTCCAACTGCCGACGAAATTCCGACCAACTGGCGTCGGCGATGCTTTTGGCCAGTTTGTGGTTCTGCTGCATGTTCTGCACCCGCAGATCCTCCAGACAGATCACTTGGTTTTCGCGAATCAGCCGGGTGGATAGCTTGTGCAGGAAGTCCAGCCGGGCGTTGCAGATCTTCTCATGCAGCCGGGCCACTTTCAATCGGGCTTTCTCCCGGTTCTTTCCCCCGGGCTTCCGCCGGGAAAGAATGAGACAATTGAGAAACAAATGGACATGATCCGGCATGACTTCCATCGCAATAATCAGCCAATCGTTTTGAGCGCAAATCTCGCTCACCAGTTCCTTGAACCGAGATTCCACTTGACCAACGAGAACTTTCCGCTGGTATCGCGGACAGAACGCGAAATGATCGTGGATGAGCGATACGGTTGTTTTCGTATGGCGATATTCTTGTCCCATACCATAATTGTATCAGTTCTTAAGGATGAACAACAACGCGCTTCATCCCACCCCTAAAGGAGTGGCTTTCGCGCGAGATTTTTGTAACAATGGGCGGAACACATTGGCCAAACGTCGGGTTAGTTTAGGAGCTTTTATTATTTTTTACGTACATCAGGGCAAATCGGATTTGTTTAGGGGCCTCTACTTATTTTTTACGTACATCAAAGCAAAAGGGTTCAATTTTTTCGGTTGTCTATGACCCTGCTTGAGCGCTTAAAAAACGAGGAGGCGATTGGACTTTCACTCATGCCTTTGGACGCAAAGAAATGGGCCGCGCAGATGGGGGAGCGTTTAACACATTGTATGCTCAAGCGCCTCGGCCACATGCGAAACGCCGATCACATGAACGCCTTTTGGCGGCTGCCAGCCCGTTAAATTGTTTTTTGGCACAATGACACGGGAAAAGCCTAGCTTCACCGCCTCTTGCACACGCTGTTCGATGCGCGAGACGCGGCGCACCTCTCCCGTTAAACCGACTTCGCCGATAATGACATCCGTCGGATTCGTCGGCCGATCGCGAAAGCTCGAAGCGATGCTGACAGCGACCGCCAAGTCAATTGCCGGCTCATCAAGCTTCACCCCGCCCGCCACTTTCAAATAAGCATCTTGGTTTTGCAACAGCAGCCCAACCCGCTTTTCGAGTACGGCCATCAACAGCGACACACGGTTATGGTCAAGGCCCGTCGCCATCCGCCTCGGGTTGCCGAAACTTGTCGGTGAAACAAGCGCCTGGATTTCCACGAGCACCGGCCGCGTCCCTTCCATCGCCGCCACGACCGTCGAACCAGCGGCCCCGCGCGACCGCTCTTCCAAAAACACCTCCGATGGATTTTCCACTTCCTTTAGCCCGATGTCGCGCATCTCAAAAATGCCGATTTCGTTCGTTGAGCCAAAGCGGTTTTTCACAGCGCGCAAAATGCGGTACGTATGGTGGCGCTCTCCTTCAAAATAGAGGACGGTGTCCACCATGTGCTCGAGCAGGCGCGGTCCGGCGATCGCCCCTTCTTTCGTCACATGGCCGACGATAAAAATGGAAATGCCTTTCGTTTTTGCCAGCTTCATCAACTCGGCCGTGCATTCGCGCACTTGGGCGACGCTGCCTGGCGCGGAGGAGATGTCCGTACGGTACATCGTCTGAATCGAATCGATGATCACACAAGCAGGTTGAACCGTTTCAACCGATGCCACAATGTATTCCAAATCCGCTTCCGCCAACACATACAGCTGATCGCACTCTGCACGGAGACGCCCGGCGCGCAGCTTTACTTGTTTGACCGATTCTTCACCGGAGACATACAGCACTTTATGCCCAAGAGCGGCGAGCTGCGCCGATGTTTGCAAAAGCAGCGTCGATTTGCCAATGCCAGGGTCACCGCCAATCAAAACGAGCGAACCTTTGACAATTCCGCCACCCAACACGCGGTTGAGCTCCGCGCTGTTCGTTTTTATGCGCGGCTCTTGCGCCGCCTCCACCGCCGTAATCGGGACCGGTTTGGCCGAACCCGCCCGCTCCGAATGAAGAAACACACCGCGCACAGTCGGTTTCTCCTGCTCAATTTCCTCAACAAACGAATTCCATGTCTGACATCCCGGACAGCGTCCAAGCCATTTGGCCGACTCATATCCACATTCTTGGCAAACGAACTTCGTTTTCTTCTTCGCCATCGATCTTAACCCCTTCTGTAACGTTTTCCAACGAAAAAAAAGGCATGGGCAGGAAGCTGCCGCATACCTTTTCTTCCCTCACACGACCGCCTGTTTCGACAATACGACAAACTCCCCGTCTTTGACATCCACGACGACTTTTTGCCCTTTGGCGATCGTGCCTTTTAACAATTCTTCGGACAAACGGTCTTCAACATGCTTTTGCAAGGCGCGGCGCAGCGGGCGGGCACCGTATTCTGGATCGAACCCTTCGGCGGCGATTTTCTCAATGGCGGCCTCCGTCAGCTCAAGATCAATGTCTTGCTCTTTCAGCCGCTTCACGAGCGTATCGGCCATCAATTGGACGATTTGTTTCAGATGGTCTTTTTCGAGCGAATGGAAGACGATGATTTCGTCGATCCGGTTTAAAAACTCTGGACGGAATGCTTTTTTCAGCTCATCCATCACTTTGCTTTTCATATCTTTGTATTGCTGGTTCCCGTCTTGAATGTTGAAGCCAACGTACTTATTCCGTTTCAGCGCATCGGCGCCGACGTTGGACGTCATGATGATGATCGTGTTGCGGAAGTCGACCGTCCGCCCTTTCGAGTCAGTCAGCCGCCCATCTTCCAACACTTGCAGCAAAATATTGAACACGTCCGGATGCGCTTTTTCCATCTCATCTAACAGAACAACCGAATACGGCTTGCGGCGCACTTTTTCCGTCAGCTGGCCGCCTTCTTCATAACCGACATACCCCGGCGGCGACCCAATGAGCCGCGATGTCGAGTGTTTTTCCATATACTCGGACATATCGATGCGAATCAGGGCGTCTTCATCGCCAAACATCGCTTCTGCCAAGGCTCGGGCCAACTCCGTTTTCCCAACGCCGGTCGGACCAAGGAAAATGAACGAACCGATCGGGCGTTTCGGGTCTTTCAGGCCAGCACGGGCGCGTCGCACCGCTTTGGCGACCGCTTTGACTGCCTCGTCTTGGCCGACGACGCGCGAATGCAAAATTTCTTCCAGCTTGAGCAGCCGCTCCGTTTCCGTCTCAGCGAGCTTCGATACTGGAATGCCGGTCCAACTCGAGACGACCGCGGCAATGTCTTCGACCGTCACTTCCAAATTTTCTTGGCCTTGTTTTTCTTTCCACGCACGTTTCGTTTCCTCCAGTTCTTCGCGCAGCCGCTGTTCCATATCGCGCAGCGACGCTGCTTTTTCAAACTCTTGGCTTTGCACGGCCGCGTCTTTTTCTTTCCGCACTTCCTCGAGCTTTTGTTCAAGTTCTTTCAATTTCGGCGGCGCAGTGAACGAACGAAGGCGCACTTTCGAGCAAGCCTCGTCGATCAAATCGATCGCCTTATCCGGCAAGAAACGGTCGGTAATGTAGCGGTCGGACAACTTGACGGCTTGCACGATCGCCTCGTCGGAAATCGAAACGCGGTGGTGCGCTTCATACCGATCGCGCAACCCTTTTAAAATTTGGATCGATTCTTCCACTGTCGGTTCATCAACGTAAATCGGCTGAAAGCGGCGTTCAAGCGCGGCGTCTTTTTCAATATATTTCCTGTATTCATCGAGCGTTGTCGCGCCGATGCATTGAAGCTCCCCGCGCGCCAACGCCGGTTTCAAAATGTTCGACGCGTCGATCGCTCCTTCCGCCCCACCGGCGCCAATTAATGTATGCAGCTCATCGATGAACAAGATGATGTTGCCTGCTTGGCGAATTTCATCCATCACTTTTTTCAGTCGGTCTTCAAATTCCCCCCGGTATTTCGTTCCGGCGACGACCGTCCCCATATCGAGCGTCATCACCCGCTTGTCGCGCAGCGTTTCCGGCACTTCGTTATTGACGATTTGTTGGGCTAACCCTTCAGCAATGGCCGTTTTCCCAACGCCCGGCTCGCCGATCAACACAGGATTATTTTTTGTCCGCCGGCTTAATACTTCAATGACGCGCTGAATTTCTTTGCTGCGGCCGATGACCGGGTCCAGCCGCCCTTCGCGGGCAATCGCTGTCAAATCGCGGGCGAGGCTGTCAAGCGTCGGCGTGCTCACATGCGACGCGCCGCCGCCATGGCCTGACATCGACTCATTGCTGCCAAGCAGCTGCAACACTTGTTGGCGCGCTTTGTTCAAGCTTACCCCTAGGTTGTTCAGCACGCGGGCGGCCACCCCTTCTCCCTCGCGGATGAGGCCGAGCAAAATATGTTCTGTGCCGACGTATGAATGGCCGAGCTTCCGCGCTTCGTCCATCGACAGCTCAATCACTTTTTTCGCCCGCGGTGTATAGTGGATCGTATGCGACACTTCACTGCCGCGGCCGATGAGCGATTCAACTTCTTTTTGGATTTTATCTGGGCCGAGCCCAAGCGCCATGAGCGCCTTAGCCGCGATCCCCTCGCCCTCGCGGATGAGGCCGAGCAAAATATGTTCTGTGCCGATATTGTTATGGCCGAGGCGAATGGCTTCTTCCTGCGCCAACGCCAGCACTTTTTGCGCCCGTTCCGTAAATCTGCCAAACATCATCGTTCATCACCCTCCATCTTTCTTCGATCCTCCATCTTTAAACGCTCCCGGATCAGCGCCGCACGGCGGACGTCCCGTTCTTCCGGACGAAGCGCCCCGCCGGCATATTGCTGCAAAAATCCCGGCTGCGTCAAAATCATCAGCTCATTTAAAATGTTGCGCGATATGTTTTTGATATATCCTAAATCAATCCCTAAACGAACATCAGACAGACATTGCGCCGCTTCTTTCGATTCAATGACGCGGCAGTTGGCCAATATGCCGTATGAACGGAACACCTTGTCTTCTAATTGTATGCCTAAAGTTTTCACTAATGCCTGACGAGCTGCTCTTTCTTGTGCAATCAGCTGCTGGACGATCGTATGCAAATCAGCGACAATGTCTTCCTCTGATTTCCCAAGCGTGATCTGGTTGGAAATTTGGAAGATATTCCCCAACGCTTCGCTCCCTTCACCGTATGTTCCGCGGACAACGAGCCCCAACTGATTGATGGCAGGAATGATGCGGTTGATTTGCTGAGTCATGACAAGCGCTGGGAGATGCATCATCACCGAAGCACGCAATCCCGTCCCGACATTGGTCGGACAGCTCGTTAAATAGCCTAGTCGCTCGTCAAAGGCATAGTTGACATACCCTTCAATCCAATCGTCCAATTCGCTCGCCGCCTCGAGCGCCTCAGCAAGCTGCAACCCCGGGAATAGGCATTGGATGCGAATATGATCCTCCTCGTTGATCATGATGCTGATTTCTTCATTTTCCGAAAGCAGACAAGCGCCAAACGGCGAATCCTCAGCCAGATGCGGACTAATTAAGTGTTTTTCTACCAATACCCGTTTTTCAATCGGCTGAAGCTCCGACATTTTCAACAACTCGAAGCGGCCTGCCCCTCCGTAAGAACGATGGGCGAACGTCCGTTCAAACAACGCGACGATTTGCATCGCTTCTTCACTGCTAAACAGCGTTGGAAAACGAAAGTCAACGATGTTACGCGCCAGTCGGATGCGGCTGCTTAAGACGATGTCCGAATCCGGCCCCTCTTGGCTCATCCACGCGCTGACCGCCGTATTGAAAAACTTCTCGAACGACATACCGCTTACATATCCCCCTCTCCGCGTCGACGCAGTTCATCCTCCAACGAGCGGATTTGGTCGCGCACCTCGGCCGCCCGCTCGAATTCCTCACGAGCGACGAGCTCCTGAAGCTTTTGTTTCAACATAGCAAGTTGCTTGCGCAAATGGAGAACGCCGCCTTTTCGCTTCGGAATTTTTCCTGAATGAGCGGTATTGCCGCTATGGAGCCGTTTCAAAATCGGCGGCAAGTAGCGTGCAAACGTTCGGTAGCAGTTAGCGCAGCCGAACCGCCCGATTTGTGTGAATTGATGGTATGTCATTTGGCACGTCTCACATTGAAGTACATCTGGGTTCGGAAACGCGTTCGCCGTCATCTCTTTCATCGGCGCTTGAAAGTTGAGAAGCCCCGCCAACAAGTTGTTGAGTGAAAAGTCATCATTGCCGTAGAACGTAAACATATGGCCATGCTCTCTGGCGCATTGCTCGCAAAGATGGAACTCTGTTTTTTCTCCGTTTACAATTTTCGTAAAGTGCATCGTGGCCGGCCGCTGCTTGCATTCTTGGCAAATCAATGCCTCCCCCTCCCCCTATTTGTATTTCAACGACGTCAGCATCGCTTTTAACATGCGGGCGCGCAGTTCGTCCCGCTCGGGCAAATCGATATATAAAACAGAACGATCCATAGCGCTTAACATAATTTTCGCTTCCCGCTCCGAAATTACCTTTTCTTCAACGAGACGTTTTACCACATCTTCGGCATTCGATTGGCTGATGCGGTGGCCGACCAGCTGGAGCAGCTGGTCAATAAGCTGTGCTTCACTCTTTGTTTTCACTTTCATAATGCGGATATATCCACCGCCACCGCGCTTGCTTTCGACGATGTACCCTCTTTCAAGGGTAAACCTCGTATTGATGACATAGTTGATCTGCGACGGAACACATTGGAATTTATTAGCGATTTCGCTTCGTTTAATTTCAACAATATCTTGGTCGCTCATATTGAGCACTTGCTTTAAATATTGCTCAATGATGTCGGAAATGTTCGGCACTCTACCTACCACCTTCCTTACAACCAAGCTGCCTGGCGATGGGCCGTCCGCTGACAAGGACACCCCACTGCCTCTTTGTTGACTTTGACTATATTTGACCTTACTCTTACTATACAATGTATTACGGAAAATTTCAAGAGTGACCAAAGAAAGAAAACTAACTATAGAATATCCGTTTTTTTGGACAATAAAACGTCAAGCAGCCGAATAAATGAAAAAGCACGCCTTTCCTCCCAAAGAAAGAAAAGACGTGCTTTCCATTTTGCCTAGCAGCGACCTACTCTTGCAGGGGCGCTGGCCCCAACTACCATCGGCGCTGGAGGGCTTAACTTCCGTGTTCGGGATGGGAACGGGTGTTTCCCCTCCGCCATAGCCACTAGGCAAGCATTTTGATTTTGACATCATTTATTATACTTAAAAAATAAACAATGTCAAGAAGGAAATTCATTCCTTCAAAACTAGATAACCGTCGGAAGAAGCCGCTTATAGGTCAAGCCCTCGATCGATTAGTATCCGTCAGCTCCACGTGTCGCCACGCTTCCACCTCGGACCTATCGACCTCGTCATCTTCGAGGGATCTTACCCGCTTCACGCGGTGGGAAATCTCATCTTGAGGGGGGCTTCACGCTTAGATGCTTTCAGCGCTTATCCCGTCCGCACATAGCTACCCAGCGGTGCCCCTGGCGGGACAACTGGTACACCAGCGGTGCGTCCATCCCGGTCCTCTCGTACTAAGGACAGCTCCTCTCAAATTTCCTCCGCCCGCGACGGATAGGGACCGAACTGTCTCACGACGTTCTGAACCCAGCTCGCGTACCGCTTTAATGGGCGAACAGCCCAACCCTTGGGACCGACTACAGCCCCAGGATGCGATGAGCCGACATCGAGGTGCCAAACCTCCCCGTCGATGTGGACTCTTGGGGGAGATCAGCCTGTTATCCCCGGGGTAGCTTTTATCCGTTGAGCGATGGCCCTTCCATGCGGAACCACCGGATCACTAAGCCCGACTTTCGTCCCTGCTCGACCTGTCCGTCTCGCAGTCAAGCTCCCTTGTGCCTTTGCACTCTCCGAATGATTTCCAACCATTCTGAGGGAACCTTTGGGGCGCCTCCGTTACCTTTTGGGAGGCGACCGCCCCAGTCAAACTGCCCGCCTGACACTGTCTCCCACCCCGCTAAGGGGTGCGGGTTAGAATTTCAATACCGCCAGGGTGGTATCCCACCGCCGCCTCCACCGAAGCTGGCGCTCCGGCTTCCCAGGCTCCCACCTATCCTGTACAAGCGATACCAAAATTCCATATCAGGCTGCAGTAAAGCTCCACGGGGTCTTTCCGTCCTGTCGCGGGTAACCTGCATCTTCACAGGTAGTATAATTTCACCGGGTCTCTCGTTGAGACAGCGCCCAAGTCGTTACACCTTTCGTGCGGGGTCGGAACTTACCCGACAAGGAATTTCGCTACCTTAGGACCGTTATAGTTACGGCCGCCGTTTACTGGGGCTTCGGTTCGCACCTTCGCTTCCGCTAAGCGCTCCCCTTAACCTTCCAGCACCGGGCAGGTGTCAGCCCCTATACGTCGCCTTTCGGCTTCGCAGAGACCTGTGTTTTTGATAAACAGTCGCTTGGGCCTTTTCACTGCGGCTCCTCCAGGCTCTTCACCCGAAAGAGCACCCCTTCTCCCGAAGTTACGGGGTCATTTTGCCGAGTTCCTTAACGAGAGTTCTCCCGCGCGCCTTAGGATTCTCTCCTCGCCTGCCTGTGTCGGTTTGCGGTACGGGCACCTCTTCCCTCGCTAGAGGCTTTTCTTGGCAGTGTGGAATCAGGGACTTCCGGAATGCTCCGTCGCCGTCACCGCTTGGCCTTGCGATCCGCGGATTTGCCTGCGGATCAGCCTCACGGCTTGGACAGGCTCTTCCAGCCGCCTGCTCGCCCTATCCTCCTGCGTCCCCCCATCGCTCAAACGGGAAGAAGGTGGTACAGGAATCTCCACCTGTTGTCCATCACCTACGCCTTTCGGCCTCGGCTTAGGTCCCGACTAACCCTGAGCGGACGAACCTTCCTCAGGAACCCTTAGGCTTTCGGCGCAGAGGATTCTCACCTCTGTTTTCGCTACTCATACCGGCATTCTCACTTCTAAGCGCTCCACCAGTCCTTCCGGTCTGGCTTCTCTGCCCTTAGAACGCTCCCCTACCGATGACCAACGGTCATCCCGCAGCTTCGGCGGCACGTTTAGCCCCGGTACATTTTCGGCGCAGAGCCACTCGACCAGTGAGCTATTACGCACTCTTTCAATGGTGGCTGCTTCTAAGCCAACATCCTGGTTGTCTTGGCAACTCCACATCCTTTTCCACTGAACGTGCACTTCGGGGCCTTAGCTGGCGGTCTGGGCTGTTCCCCTCTCGACCACGGATCTTATCACTCGCAGTCTGACTCCCGGGCATAAGTCGTTGGCATTCGGAGTTTGACTGGGTTCGGTAACCCGGTTGGGGCCCCTAGCCCAATCAGTGCTCTACCTCCAACACTCTTAAACCCGAGGCTAGCCCTAAAGCTATTTCGGGGAGAACCAGCTATCTCCAAGTTCGATTGGCATTTCACCCCTACCCACACCTCATCCCCGCACTTTTCAACGTGCGTGGGTTCGGGCCTCCAGCCGGTGTTACCCGGCCTTCACCCTGGACATGGGTAGATCACCTGGTTTCGGGTCGACGACGACGTACTTGACGCCCTCTTCAGACTCGCTTTCGCTGCGGCTCCGCCTCTTCGGCTTAACCTCGCACGCCATCGTCACTCGCCGGTTCATTCTACAAAAGGCACGCCATCACCCATCAACGGGCTCTGACTACTTGTAGGCACACGGTTTCAGGTTCTCTTTCACTCCCCTCCCGGGGTGCTTTTCACCTTTCCCTCACGGTACTGGTGCACTATCGGTCACTAGGGAGTATTTAGCCTTGGGAGATGGTCCTCCCTGCTTCCGACGGGATTCCCCGTGTCCCGCCGTACTCAGGATCCGCTCGGGAGGGAACGAAGTTTCGACTACAGGGCTCTCACCTTCTCCGGCCGGCCGTTCCAGACCGGTTCGTCTACCCGTTCGTTCCTTTCTCACTCCCATCGTGAGCGGTCCTACAACCCCAAGAGGACATGCCTCTTGGTTTGGGCTGTTCCCGTTTCGCTCGCCGCTACTCAGGGAATCGCATTTGCTTTCTTCTCCTCCGGGTACTAAGATGTTTCAGTTCCCCGGGTGTGCCCTCCATGCCCTATGGATTCAGGCATGGATACTGCCCCATTACGGACAGTGGGTTCCCCCATTCGGACATCTCCGGATCTACGCTTGCTTACAGCTCCCCGAAGCGTTTCGGCGTTTGCCCCGTCCTTCATCGGCTCCTAGTGCCAAGGCATCCACCGTGCGCCCTTTCCAGCTTAACCTAAAGCGTCTCGGCTTCTTCCTGTCTAGCTTCGGCTCGCCGCCGCTCGGGGTCAAATAACCTTCGCCTTCGGGATTAGAAATCCCTGCAGACGAAGAACATTTGCCCGTCGCGGCGAAACGCTCGCCTCCGCTTTTCCGGTTATCTAGTTTTCAAGGAACGAAGTAGCTCCTTTGAATTCGCTTCTTCGCTGGTTTGCGTCGAGGAATTCGGCTTCTCCGAATCCACTTGTAGACGCAGACGCAAACGAGACTGCTTCTTGAATTTGCTTCTCTGCAGTCTTGCGCCGAGGAACCCCACTTCTTTGAACCTGCTCGCAGACGCAGGCACAGGCGCAAAGCAACTACGTTGAAACAGCTTCTCTGCAGTCTTGCGCCGAGGAATTCGGCTTCTCCGAATCCACTTGTAGACGCAGACGCCAAACATTTGAGAGAACGTGACTCGTTCCCTCAAAACTGAACGAAACGAAAGCGCGTTGTGCGTTGAATAACGACCCGTGTCTAGCTCCAGCGCCTGGCTCTCTTCTGCCAAATAACCTTCCCCCTCGGGGTGCAAGCACCCCTCTCGGTGAAGAACATTTGGCTTCGAGAGCCGATCGCGGCGCTTCCGCTTTTCGTCCTTAGAAAGGAGGTGATCCAGCCGCACCTTCCGGTACGGCTACCTTGTTACGACTTCACCCCAATCACTTGCCCCACCTTCGGCGGCTGGCTCCCGAAACGGGTTGCCTCACCGACTTCGGGTGTTGCAAGCTCTCGTGGTGTGACGGGCGGTGTGTACAAGGCCCGGGAACGTATTCACCGCGGCATGCTGATCCGCGATTACTAGCGATTCCGGCTTCATGCAGGCGAGTTGCAGCCTGCAATCCGAACTGAGAGCGGCTTTTTGGGATTCGCTCCCCCTCGCGGGTTCGCAGCCCTTTGTACCGCCCATTGTAGCACGTGTGTAGCCCAGGTCATAAGGGGCATGATGATTTGACGTCATCCCCACCTTCCTCCGACTTGTCGCCGGCAGTCCCTCTAGAGTGCCCAACCGAATGCTGGCAACTAGAGGCGAGGGTTGCGCTCGTTGCGGGACTTAACCCAACATCTCACGACACGAGCTGACGACAACCATGCACCACCTGTCACCCTGTCCCCCCGAAGGGGGAACGCCCAATCTCTTGGGTTGTCAGGGGATGTCAAGACCTGGTAAGGTTCTTCGCGTTGCTTCGAATTAAACCACATGCTCCACCGCTTGTGCGGGCCCCCGTCAATTCCTTTGAGTTTCAGCCTTGCGGCCGTACTCCCCAGGCGGAGTGCTTATCGCGTTAGCTGCAGCACTAAAGGGTGTGACCCCTCTAACACTTAGCACTCATCGTTTACGGCGTGGACTACCAGGGTATCTAATCCTGTTTGCTCCCCACGCTTTCGCGCCTCAGCGTCAGTTGCAGGCCAGAGAGCCGCCTTCGCCACTGGTGTTCCTCCACATCTCTACGCATTTCACCGCTACACGTGGAATTCCGCTCCCCTCTCCTGCACTCAAGTCCCCCAGTTTCCAATGACCCTCCACGGTTGAGCCGTGGGCTTTCACATCAGACTTAAGGAACCGCCTGCGCGCGCTTTACGCCCAATAATTCCGGACAACGCTCGCCCCCTACGTATTACCGCGGCTGCTGGCACGTAGTTAGCCGGGGCTTCCTCGTGAGGTACCGTCACCGCGCCGCCCTCTTCGAACGGCGCTCCTTCGTCCCTCACAACAGAGCTTTACGACCCGAAGGCCTTCTTCGCTCACGCGGCGTCGCTCCGTCAGGCTTTCGCCCATTGCGGAAGATTCCCTACTGCTGCCTCCCGTAGGAGTCTGGGCCGTGTCTCAGTCCCAGTGTGGCCGGTCACCCTCTCAGGCCGGCTACGCATCGTCGCCTTGGTGAGCCGTTACCTCACCAACTAGCTAATGCGCCGCGGGCCCATCCGCAAGTGGCAGCTTGCGCCGCCTTTCAACCCAAGACCATGCGGTCTTCGGTGTTATCCGGTATTAGCTCCGGTTTCCCGGAGTTATCCCGGTCTTGCGGGCAGGTTGCCCACGTGTTACTCACCCGTCCGCCGCTGACCCAACCAGAGCAAGCTCCGATCCGGTCCGCTCGACTTGCATGTATTAGGCACGCCGCCAGCGTTCGTCCTGAGCCAGGATCAAACTCTCCAAAGAAAGTTGATTGCTTCCTGCATGATCGAGCTTCGGCTCGCCGCCGCTCGGGGTCAAATAACCTTCGCCTTCGCGATTACAAACCCCTGCAGGCGAAGAACATTTGCCCGTCGCGGCGAAACGCTCGCCTCCGCTTTTCTATTGCGCTTCGTTTCGTTCAGTTTTCAAGGAACGAGACCTCTTCTTGAACTTGCCTCGTTGCAGTCTTGCGTCGAGGAATCCAGCTTCTCTGAGTTCACTTACAGACGCAGACGCAAGGTCGCTGCTTCAATTTGCTTCTCTGCAATCCCACCGAGGAACCTCACGTCTTCAAATTCCCTTGCAAGCGGCAGACACAAACATAAAGCAACAGTGGAGCCTATCGGGATCGAACCGATGACCTCCTGCTTGCAAAGCAGGCGCTCTCCCAGCTGAGCTAAGGCCCCATATGTCGTCGGCTATCGGGAAGACAGGATTTGAACCTGCGACCCCATGGTCCCAAACCATGTGCTCTGCCAAGCTGAGCTACTTCCCGCCAACGCGCTCGAGAGGATTCGAACCCCTAACCTTCTGATCCGTAGTCAGATGCTCTATCCAATTGAGCTACGAGCGCACAAGTGCCGAGGGCCGGACTCGAACCGGCACGGTAGTTACCTACCCCAGGATTTTAAGTCCTGTGCGTCTGCCAATTCCGCCACCCCGGCTAAATGGGCAAAGAAATGGAGCGGAAGACGGGACTCGAACCCGCGACCCCCACCTTGGCAAGGTGGTGTTCTACCGCTGAACTACTTCCGCTCGAACCAACATGCGGGTGAAGGGACTCGAACCCCCACGCCCGTAAAGGGCACTAGACCCTGAATCTAGCGCGTCTGCCAATTCCGCCACACCCGCGAATCAATTGTGGTGAGCCATGGAGGACTCGAACCTCCGACCCTCTGATTAAAAGTCAGATGCTCTACCTACTGAGCTAATGGCTCATAGTTTAAGTATACACTCACAACCTACGATGTCCCTTCCTCTGCCAGCCCATTCAAGGAAGTCGTATGCGTCGGGACAACTCGAAGCGAACTCGAAGATGTATCGCTCGTTACTGAGCTAATGGCTCATGATTAGACAATACCCCAAGCGAACGATGTTCCTTCCTCTACTAGCTGATTCGAGGATGATAGGTGCGTTGAGGCAACTCGGGGCGAGTTCGAGGATGCAATCCTCGTTACCAAACTAATGGTTCATAATAAAACAATGGTGGAGGATGACGGGATCGAACCGCCGACCCCTTGCTTGTAAGGCAAGTGCTCTCCCAGCTGAGCTAATCCTCCACGGGATTGCCTAGCGACGACCTACTCTTGCAGGGGCGCTGGCCCCAACTACCATCGGCGCTGGAGGGCTTAACTTCCGTGTTCGGGATGGGAACGGGTGTTTCCCCTCCGCTATCATCACTAGACAATCAACAGACAAGTTATATTATAATTAACTTTATTTATTTGTCAATAGGGCCTTGTTTTTGAATTAGTGATGTCATTTCAACGTGCTATCATAATATAACACGTTGGGAGTGGTTTGTCAACTCGACTTCCTGTGTTTGTTTTTCAACAAAATATTTTTACTTAAAAAGCCCCCTGCTGCTTGTCTTTGCAGGGAGCGATCAAATTTATTTATGACGCATTTGCGGGAAAAGCAGCACGTCGCGGATCGACGGCGAGTTCGTCAGCAGCATGACCAGACGGTCGACGCCGATTCCAAGCCCGCCTGTTGGCGGCATGCCGTACTCGAGCGCTTCAAGGAAGTCTTCGTCCATTTCATGTGCTTCATCATTTCCTTGTTCACGCTCTTTCAGCTGCGCCTCGAAGCGTTGGCGCTGATCGATCGGATCATTCAATTCGGTAAAGGCGTTGGCATGTTCTCTCCCGACGATAAACAGCTCAAATCGGTCGGTAAAACGCGGGTCGTCCGAATTTTTCTTGGCCAACGGTGAAATTTCAACCGGATGACCATAAATGAACGTCGGCTGAATGAGGTGAGACTCGACTTTTTGTTCAAAAAATTCGTTGACAATATGACCAAACGTCATATGTGGAGCAACTTCCACTCCATGTTCTTTCGCCAGCTCCCGCGCCTCTTCGTCGCTCATCTGCCGCCAGAAGTCGACGCCGACATATTCCTTGATCGCATCGACCATATGGAGGCGCCGCCACTCGGGCGTTAAGTCGACGACATGCTCGCCGTATTGAATTTTCGTCGTTCCGAGCACTTCATTGGCAATGTGGGCGATCAAGTTTTCCGTTAGTTCCATGATGTCGCGGAAATCGGCGTACGCCTCGTACAATTCGAGCATCGTAAACTCCGGATTATGGCGGGTGGAAATGCCTTCGTTCCGGAAAACGCGGCCGATTTCATACACTTTTTCCAAACCGCCGACGATGAGCCGTTTTAAATGGAGCTCGATGGCGATTCGCATATAAAGGGTCATATCCAATGCGTTATGATGCGTAATGAACGGGCGCGCCGCAGCGCCGCCAGCAACGGCGTGCATCATCGGCGTTTCAACTTCCAAATAGCCATGGCTGTCGAGATACCGCCGCATCGATTGGATGATTAAACTGCGGGTGATGAACGTCTTTTTGCTCTCCGGATTCATAATTAAATCGAGATAACGCTGGCGGTAGCGTTGCTCGATGTCTTTCAACCCATGGTATTTTTCCGGCAGCGGACGCAGCGCTTTCGTCAAAAATTCGTACGACGACACTTTGATGGAAAGTTCACCGACTTTTGTTTTAAACATTGTGCCGCGCACGCCGACGATATCGCCAATGTCAGAGATTTTAAACAGTTCGTACTGCTGTTCCCCAACATCGTCTTGGCGGACGTAAATTTGAATCTGCCCGGTGACATCCTGGATATGGGCGAACCCGGCTTTTCCTTTGCCGCGCTTTGTCATGATGCGGCCGGCGACGGCGACTTCAATTTGCTTTTCTTCAAGTTCCTCTTTCGACAAATCACCGTACAGTTCGAACAGTTCTTGCGCTTTATGAGTGCGCTCGAACCGTTTGCCAAACGGGTCGACACCCAATTCCTCAATTTTTTTCAGCTTTCCCCTGCGGACGCGCAGTTGGTCGTTCAATTCTTCATGACTCATACCTCATTCACTCCATTTAGCGATTTTTTACGAAAAATACTGCCAGCGCTCGCTGGCAGTCCTCGGCTGCATGAACGTCGTCTCCGTTGTTTAAACGGCTTCGGCGTTCGCCGCTGCTTGGATTTCCGCTTCCTCCGCCACGTGAAGCAACAGTGCGGCCAGTTCGTCCCGCGTTTCACATTCATTGATGGCGTTGCGGATTTTCGCTGCGCCGCGAATGCCTTTTAAATACCAAGCAGCGTGTTTACGCATTTCTTTGACAGCGATATACTCGCCTTTTAAGGCAATTAATCGGTCTAAATGCAGCAGGCAGACATCGATTTTCTCCCTCGGCGTCGGTTCCGGGATGAGCTCTCCAGTTTCTAAATAATGGACAGTGCGATAGATCATCCAAGGGTTTCCAAGCGCCGCCCGTCCGATCATGACGCCGTCGACCCCTGTTTCTTCAAGCATCCGCTTTGCATCTTGCGGCGTTTTGACATCCCCGTTGCCGATAACCGGGATGTTGACGGCTTCTTTCACTTGCTTGATGATGTTCCAGTCCGCTTTTCCTTCATACATTTGCACCCTTGTCCGTCCGTGGACGGCGACGGCCTTCCCGCCGGCGCGCTCAACGGCTTGAGCGTTTTCGACGGCGTAAATGTGCTTTTCATCCCAACCGATCCGCATTTTCACCGTGACCGGTTTTTCAACGGCATCGACGATCGCGGCAACGACATCGTAAATTTTATTCGGGTCAAGCAGCCATTTCGCTCCAGCATCGCAATTCGTAATTTTCGGCACGGGGCAACCCATGTTGATGTCGATGATATCTGCATTCGTATTTTTATCGACAAATTTCGCCGCTTTGACGAGCGTTTCTTTCTCGCCGCCGAAAATTTGCAAGCTGATCGGCTTTTCCCGTTCATCAATATATAACATGTTTAACGTCTTTTCATTGTTGTATACGATTCCTTTGTCGCTTACCATCTCGGCGCATACAAGCCCGGCGCCGAATTCTTTGACGGTCAGGCGGAACGCCGAGTTGCATACGCCTGCCATCGGAGCGAGCACGACGCGGTTTTTAATTTCGACATCGCCAATGCGAAACATCGCAGATGCCTCCTTTCTACTTGTTCGATTCGAGTTTCGGCGGCGCCAGTTCTTCCACCGATATATTCAGCCGTTCGGCGATTTGTCCAACGAGCGAATCGGACGGCATCCGGTTCCCCCGTTCGATTTCACCAAGGATCGATACGGAAATGCCTAGTTCTTTCGCCAATCTTTCTTGCGTATATCCTTTCAGCTTTCGAAAAGCGCGAATACGTCTTCCCCATCTTTCCGCTTCCATACATGAACTCCTTTTTTGTCAGGTAGTCGGCCAATGATGTCGATTAACGGCTCGGAAAGGTTCGGTATTGCCACGCGGGAGTTGACTTCCAACAACGGGATGAGCACGAACGCCCGCTCCGCCATGCGCGGGTGCGGGATCGTCAGCTGCTCTGTTTCAATATTTTCATGATTATACAGCAAAATGTCAAGGTCTAACGTCCGCGGCCCCCAGCGAATTTCCCGTTTTCTTCCAAATCGCTGTTCAATTTGTTGGGTTGCGTCAAGCAAGGCAAACGGCGACAACGACGTCGCCACCTCGATCACCATGTTTAAAAACTTGCCTTGGTCGACATAGCCGACCGGATCGGTTTCATAAATCGATGAGCTCGATGTGATAAAAATTTCCTGATGATGATGGAGCGCTTCAATCGCAGAACGCAAATAGGAAACACGATCTCCGAGGTTGGAGCCTAAAGCGAGATATGCGATGTTTTCCATTTAACGCCCCCTATCAATTTCGACCGCGACATGTTGATAATGGCCGCGAATCGGTGGATTCGGCTTCGTCACTTTGACAATGCAACGCTGAACGGCAGGAAAGGCCGAGAGCAAATCAGCGGCAATCGTTTCAGCGACCGCCTCGATCAAGGCGAACGTCCGCTCCTCAACGATCGCCCGGCAGCGTTCGTACACATCGGCGTAGTTGACGGTGTACTCAAGACAATCGCTCCGCCCGGCGGGCTGCAAGTCGAGCTCCAACGTCACATCGACCAAAAATCGCTGGCCGAGAATGTTTTCTTCGCGAAACACCCCGTGGTAGCCGTAAAACTCCATGCCTTGCACATAAATTTTATCGATGACCGCTCTCTCCCTTCCCAAGCATAGCATCCATCATTTTGGCCATGCGGGCAATCGGCAATACATCATGGACTCGGACGATGTGCACCCCTTTCATGATGCCGAGACAAACGGTCGCTCCTGTTCCTTCGACCCGCTCCTCAACAGGCACGCCGAGCACATGGCCGATAAATCGTTTGCGCGACGTGCCAAGCAAAAGCGGATAGCCGAGAGCGGCAAATTCATCAAGGCGCCGCATCACCTCCAAGTTATGCTCGACCGTCTTGGCGAAGCCGATCCCTGGATCTAAAATAATGCTCTCATCTTTCACACCCGCTTCTTTGACAATGCGAATGCTTTCTTTCAAATCGGCGATCATGTCGGAAATCAAATCGCGATAGGCCATATCGCGGCGGTTGTGCATTAAAATGATCGGCGCGTCGTAGGCGGCGGCGACGCGGGCCATATCAGGGTCCGCCTTGGCTCCCCAAACGTCGTTGATAATGTGCGCCCCGGCTTCCATGGCTTGCCGCGCCACTTCCGCTTTGTACGTGTCAATGGAGATCGGCACACTCACCGCCTTAGCAATCGCTTTTACCGCCGGAATGACACGGCGCAATTCTTCATCAAGCGGCACTGGATCCGCCCCCGGACGAGTTGATTCACCGCCGATGTCAATGATGTCTGCTCCTTCCGCCACGAGCCGCTTCGCGTGCTTGACCGCGTTTTCCACGTCGTAAAACCGGCCGCCGTCGGAAAACGAATCGGGCGTGACGTTGACAATGCCCATGATCAACGTTTTTTTGTTTAAGTCAAGCTTATGCCCGCGGCATTGAAGTCGAAGAGGGCGCATCGATGTTGTCATCAGCCGTTCATCCTTTCTGCCAATTCGTTCCTCGTCCATAACCGATGGGTCGAGCGTTGGTAATGATGCTGCAAGGCCCGGACCACCGGACCATCTTTTCCTTGGTAAACGCAATGGCCAATGCGGAAAAGTGGTACAATTTCCTGCACAGAGTTGGTGATAAATGCTTCATCAGCCTGCAACAAATGGGACAGCGGATATACCCCTTCTTCAACTGGGATGCGCAACTGCTTGAGCAAAGCGATGATGAATTGTCTTGTGATGCCGTTTAATATGCCGACAGTCGGCGCTGGCGTGTAGACGATGCCGTCTTTCACCCAAAAAATATTGGAAACGATCCCCTCCGCTACCGCACCATCTGAATTCAAAAAAATTCCTTCCGCATGAGGTCGATGTCCGAGCTCCCATTTCCCAATCATATTGTTTAAATAATGGTGCGACTTTAGTCGCTCATTGCCTTCCGGGCTGTTTCGCCTTGCCGCGAGCACCACCCCTTCTTTTCCTTCCGGAGGGACGGGCGGCGGAAGCGGCTTCATATAGACGATGACGGTCGGGTTTCGGTAACGTTCGATCGGCAAGCCAAGATCGCCGACCCCGGCCGATACGTTGAAGCGCACATAAGCGTCGCGCAAGCCATTGGCCTCGAGCAACTGCTCGATGATCGCCACCGCTTCGGCGCGGCCGAACTGCCTTTCGATGTGAAGCTCAGACAGTCCTTTGTTCAATCGGGCCAAATGATCGTCAAGCAAAAAAGGGTGGCCGCTATACGTGCGGAATGTTTCAAATAAGCCGAGCCCATATAAAAAGCCGTGATCAAACGCTGATAACTGCGCTTCTTCGCGCGGAACGACCGCGCCGTTGATATACACGTACATAACTGTCACGCCTTTTTATACGTGTCGATAAAGTTTTTCAACAGCTGCATCCCATGGCTTGTCATAATCGATTCCGGGTGAAACTGCACGCCTTCCACCGGCAGCGTTTTATGGCGAATCGCCATCACTTCATCCTCTTCCGTCCAAGCCGACACGACGAAACAGTCCGGAAGCGTCTCTTTCTCGACGATAAGGGAATGGTAGCGCGTTGCCGTAAACGGGTTCGGCACGCCGCGGAAAATCGTCTCCCCATCATGATAGACGGACGATGTTTTCCCGTGCATCAGCCTTGGAGCGCGGACAACGCGGCCGCCGAACGCCTGGGCGATGGCTTGATGCCCGAGGCAGACGCCGAAAATCGGAATTTGGCCGGCAAAGCGATCGATGACTTCCAGGCTGACCCCTGCCTCATTCGGTGTGCACGGACCGGGGGAAATCATAATAAAATCGGGGCGGAGTCGTTCGATTTCAGCCACCGTAATTTCATCATTCCGTTTGACAATCAGCTCTTCTCCCAACACGCCCAAATACTGCACTAAATTGTACGTAAATGAATCGTAGTTATCAATCATGACGATCATCATTCTCACCTCATGCTCGAAAATAATGCCTCTGCTTCGCTCAGCTCTTTCGCTTTCCAAAGGGCAGCCGCTTTCTTTAAACATTCCTTGTACTCATGCTCTGGGGTGGAATCGATGACGATGCCCGCTCCTGCCTGTACATGCGCCAATCCGTCTTTGACGATCATCGTTCGGATGGCGATGTTTAGCTCCATGTTTCCTTGAAAATCGATCCAACCGATCGAGCCCGTGTACAAGCCGCGGCGGACCGGTTCCAACTCTTCAATAATTTCCATTGTTCGCACTTTCGGGGCGCCGGTGATCGTCCCGCCGGGAAACATGGCGCGAATGACAGAAAACGCATCGTGCTCCGTCGTCATGGTGCCGGATACGTGAGAAACGATATGCATCACATGAGAATACTTTTCGACGGTCATCCATTCGTCAACTCGAACCGTCCCGTATGCACAGACGCGCCCAAGGTCATTCCGTTCAAGATCAACGAGCATGGCGTGCTCGGCCCGCTCCTTTTCACTCGCAAGCAACTTGCGAGCAATTTGTTCATCCTCTGCCGCCGTCCGACCGCGCGAACGTGTGCCGGCAATCGGCCGCGTCTCAAGACGCCATCCCCGCTTGCGGACGAGCAGCTCCGGCGAGCCGCTGACGACTTGAAATTCTGGGGTATGCAAATACGCCATATAAGGTGACGGATTAAGGGTCCGCAGCTGTTTGTAGACCGCAAATGGATGCGTCACCAGCGGCTGCGACTGACGCACCGATAAGTTGACTTGAAACACATCGCCCGCCGCAATATAGCGTTGCACGCGGCGAACCGCATCCATAAACCTCTCTTTTGTCATTGAAACAGACGGCGCAGCTGTCGAGGCAGCAAGCGGCCAGGCCAGCGCTTCGTTCCGATCCTCGAGCCACATCCGTGCATGCCGCGCAAGCCGCCGGTTTGCTTCGCTTTCCTCCCCTTCATTCGCGTAGGCAAGCAAATGAAGCTGTTCAGTTTGGTGATCATAAATCGCTACGTCGTCAAAGAGGAAAAAATACATGAGCGGCAGCCGCAAATCATCTTGGGCAAGCACCGGGAGCCGTTCTATATAGCGAACGGCATCATAGCTAATGAAACCGATCAGCCCACCTTGGCAAGGCAACGACTCCCCCTCATCCGGCACGGCCAAACACCGAAGCCATTGCCGGAGCCCTTCGAGCGGAGAGCCATCGAGCACCGTTTCAACCCCGCGCTGCTTGATGACGAGCCGCCGCTCGTCAGCGCGGATCACTCCGATCGGGTCAAGGCCGATAATGCTGTACCTTCCTCCTTGGCCGCTCTCAAGCAACACATGATGAGGCCGGCTATAGGCCAGTTGTTCGTACTGGCGGAACCAATCCCGTCCGCGATAATCGATGGTTCGTTTCAGTCGCCTGCGCCGCTGTTCCATCCTCGTCAGCTCCTTACGATGTCCATAGTTACTTTTATTGTACAATGATTGTCCGTCTCGGTCACCATCCTCGTAAAAAAATTCGACAGGGCTTCCCCTGCCGAAAAAGTCTGCTTAGTCTTCAAATTGGTAAAGAGGCGTGCTCAAATACCGTTCGCCGTTGCTCGGGATGATGGCGAGCACTTTTTTCCCTTTGCCGAGCTCTTTCGCCACTTTCAATGCCGCATGAATCGCAGCGCCGGACGAAATGCCGCCGAGAATGCCTTCCTCGCGAGCCGCGCGGCGGGCCGCCGCAAATGCTTCTTCCGTCGTTACCGTAATAACTCCATCGTAAATGCTCGTATCCAAAATATCTGGAACAAAGCCAGCGCCGATCCCTTGGATTTTGTGCGGACCCGGTTTTCCTCCCGACAAGACCGGCGAATCGGCCGGCTCAACGGCGTAAATTTTAATGTTCGGATATGCTTCACGCAATACTTTGCCTGCTCCGGTGATCGTTCCGCCCGTGCCGACGCCGGCAACAAACGCATCAAGCTGGTCTCCCATTTGCTCCACGATCTCTTTCCCGGTCGTCAAGCGATGGATTTCCGGGTTCGCCTCGTTTTTAAATTGTTGCGGCATAAAGTAGCCGTGCTCGCGGACGAGCTCTTCCGCCTTTGCGATTGCTCCGCGCATCCCTTGTGCACCCGGTGTGAGCACAAGCTCGGCTCCATACGCCCGCAGCAGGTTGCGGCGCTCCAAGCTCATCGTATCCGGCATGACTAGCACCGCTTTATACCCTTTCGCCGCCGCCACCATCGCCAGACCGATCCCGGTGTTGCCGCTTGTCGGCTCGACGATTGTATCGCCCGGCTTCAGCTTGCCCGCTTTTTCCGCCGCTTCAATCATCGCCAACGCGATCCGGTCTTTGACGCTGCTGCCCGGGTTCATAAATTCCAGTTTCAAATACACATCCGCGCTGTCCTCATCTACGATGCGGTTCAGTTTCACAGCCGGCGTATCACCGATCAATTCGGTTATCGAGTTGACTGTGCGTGCCATTGTTCCACCTCTAATCCCCATTATTTTTATCGACTTTGTATCCAATGTATCAACTATTGGCGTAATTGTCAATCATTTTACTGTTTTCATTCTTTTTTTGCCAGTTGTCTCAACTGTTCCAGTTCGGCTTTGTCGAACTGGTACGTTTCATTGCAAAAATGGCACGAAGCTTCCGCCTGCCCTTCTTTGTCGATGATGTCTTGGATTTCCTCGGGCCCTAGGCTGATAAGAGCATCAGCGATTCGCTCGCGCGAACAGCGACAGACGAATGACACCGGCATCGTTTCCAACACGCGCACACCGCCGTCGCCCAACAACTGCTCGAGCATTTGCTCCGGTCCGAGTCCGCTTTCAATCATGCGCGATACAGGCGGAATTTGTTTCAGCCGCTCTTCAATGCGAATGATCGTGTTCTCCTCCGTCCCGGGCATCAGCTGGATGATAAATCCTCCTGCGGCTCGGATGGTATGGTCGGGATTGACGAGCACCCCGACGCCAACCGATGACGGAATTTGTTCGGACGAAGCAAAATAATACGTAAAATCATCGCCGAGCTCCCCGGAGATAAGCGGCACTTGTCCGGTGAAAAAGTCGCGCAGCCCAAGATCCTTCACAACCGTCAACATCCCATTTTTGCCGACCGCCCGTGCCACATCAAGTTTCCTGTGCTCGTTCAGCTCAAAATGCACATGCGGATTCGTTACATAGCCACGCACTTCCCCTCTGGCGTTGCTGTCGACCAAAATGACGCCGATCGGGCCGCCGCCGTCAATTTTAATCGTCAACGTTTCCTCGCCTTTCAGCATCGCTCCCATCATGACACCGGCGGTCAACGCTCGACCAAGGGCCGCTGAGGCGGTCGGCCACGTTTGGTGGCGGCGTTGCGCCTCGGCGACAGTTTCCGTCGTTCTTGCGGCATACGCTCTCACTTGTCCATTGTAAGCGAGTGCTTTGACTAAGTAGTCTCCCATCGTCATCAAACCCTTCATCCTTTTTTCTCGGTGTTTTTCTCATACAACAGTTTTAAGCCGGTCAGCGTCAAAAATGGATCAACGACATCAATGACGTCGGATTCGCTGGCAATAAGCGGCGCGAGACCGCCGGTGGCAATCACCTTCGGCAGAACTTTGCTTTTCGCCTTCATTCGCGACACGATGCCTTCCACTTGTCCGACATAGCCGTACAAAATGCCGGCTTGCATGGCGCTGACCGTATTTTTGCCGATGATATCATCCGGGCGGGCGATTTCAATGCGCGGCAATTTCGCCGCTCGCGCAAACAGAGCCTCCGTCGAGATCATAATTCCCGGGGCAATGGCCCCTCCCATATATTGTTTATGTTCATTAATATAACAATACGTCGTCGCCGTGCCAAAATCGACGATAATCAGCGGACTGCCGTACAAGTGGATGCCGGCGACCGCGTTGACAATCCGGTCGGCGCCCACCTCGCGCGGATTGTCATATTTGATGTCGAGCCCGGTTTTAATGCCGGGACCGACGATGAGCGGTTTGATATGGAAATATTTTAGACACATGCGTTCAAGAGCAAACATAATCGGCGGCACGACCGAGGAAATGATAATGCCTCGAATGTCGGAAAACTGCAAGCCGACATGGTTCAAGAGCGCTTTGATCATCATGCCGTATTCGTCTTCCGTTTTCCCCCTGCTTGTTTCAATGCGCCAATGATGTTTCAGTTCGTCCCCGTCATACACCCCTAACACCGTGTTTGTATTGCCGACGTCCAATACAAAAATCATCGCTTCATTCCTCGCTTTTCCTCGATAAATTCCCATTCTTTATCATATCATACTTACGGGGAAAAAACTGTCCTTCTTTCCCTGGGCCGCCGGCAAAAAAAAGATGCCTCCGAACAGAGACATCGATTACTCTTCTTTCTTTTGAATGTTAATTTTCACGTCGCCTTTATCTTTATCAGCCCCGTTGTTTCCGTTGCGGTCCGGCGGCAACGTGCCATGTTCGAACAAATGTTTAATTTGCTCCGCATCGAGCGTCTCGACTTCTAACAGCGTGTTGGCGATCAAATCCAATTTGTCCCGATGCTGGGTTAAAATTTGTTTCGCTTTTTCATAACACTCTTTAATGATGCGCTGAATCTCTAAGTCAATTTCATAGGCGATTTTATCGCTGTAGTTTTGCTCGTTGTGTAAGTCACGTCCTAAAAACACTTGACCAGTCGGCTGGCCGAATTGCAGGGGACCAAGCTTTTCGCTCATGCCGAACTCTGTCACCATCCGGCGCGCGATGTTTGTCGCCCGCTGAAAATCGTTATGGGCCCCTGTACTCACTTCATTGAACACGATTTCCTCGGCAACGCGCCCGCCGAGCAGTCCGGTGATTTTATCCATCAGTTCGGCTTTCGTCATAAAGTAGCGGTCTTCTTTCGGCAGCATGACTGCATAGCCTCCGGCTTGGCCGCGCGGCACAATCGTCACTTTATGCACCATTTCCGCGTCGGCAAGCACCATGCCGATGACCGTATGCCCAGCTTCGTGAAAGGCGACGATGCGCCGTTCTTTTTCCGAAATGACGCGGCTTTTTTTCGCCGGTCCCGCAATCACCCGGTCCGTCGCCTCGTCGATGTCGCTCATATCAATTTTCTTTTTGTTGCGGCGCGCTGCAACGAGCGCCGCCTCATTCAGCAAGTTTTCCAAGTCGGCGCCGGAAAATCCAGGCGTCCGCATCGCGATCGTCTTCAAGTCAACCGATTCATCGAGCGGCTTGTTGCGGGCATGCACGCGCAGCACCGCTTCGCGCCCTTTGACGTCCGGGCGGTCGACGGTAATCTGCCGGTCGAAGCGACCCGGGCGCAACAGCGCCGGGTCTAAAATGTCCGGCCGGTTGGTGGCCGCGATAATAATGATCCCTTCGTTGCCGTTAAAGCCGTCCATTTCGACAAGCAGTTGGTTGAGCGTCTGCTCACGCTCGTCATGGCCGCCGCCAAGGCCGGCGCCGCGCTGGCGGCCGACGGCGTCGATCTCATCAATGAAGATGATGCACGGGGCATTTTTTTTCGCCGTCTCAAATAAATCGCGCACCCGCGATGCCCCGACCCCGACGAACATTTCCACGAAATCCGACCCGCTGATCGAGAAAAACGGCACGCCCGCTTCTCCGGCAACCGCGCGCGCCAACAACGTTTTCCCGGTTCCGGGCGGCCCAACGAGCAATACCCCTTTCGGAATGCGGGCGCCAAGTTCCGCAAACTTGCGCGGATCTTTTAAAAATTCGACGATTTCCACCAACTCTTCCTTTTCCTCATCTGCCCCAGCCACATCGCGGAAGCGGACTTTCCGCTTGTCATCCGTATACAACCGCGCCCGGCTTTTGCCGAAATTCATCACCCGGCTGCCGCCGCCCTGTGCCTGGTTCAAAAGGAAGAAGAACAAAATAAAAATAATAACAAATGGAATGATGGAAGTGAAAAACGTCACCCATCCGCTCGTTTCGTCCGCTGGCACGACTTCCACCCGCGTCCGCGCCGCCGCCGCATCGATGCGGTCAAGCACTTTGTCGCTGTTCATGACGTAGGTGGAAAAGTACTGCCCTTCGCTATATGTTTTCAACTGGCCTTTGATTTCATATACGCCGCGCTCCGGCTTAATGGAAAACGACTTGACATCCCCGTTTTCCAGATGAGTGATGAACGCATCGTACGTCATCGGCTCGGTCCGCTGGTTCGTGCCGTTAAAAAAGCTGACGACGCCGATCACGACGAGGAAAATCAGCAAATAAAAGATGGTATTGCGGAAAATCCGGTTCATTTCTTGCCTCCTCCCATATGAAACACACTATATTCAATACTATCATAGAAATTTGTTTCAATACAAACAATTCGGCCGTCGCCCAGCAACTGTTCTACTTTTGGTACACTTCCGGCTTTAAGACGCCGATAAACGGGAGGTTGCGGTATTTTTCCGCGTAATCGAGCCCGTAGCCGACGACGAATTCATCCGGGACGGTAAATCCGGTGTAATCGGCTTGAATGTCCGCCTTCCGTCCAGACGGCTTGTCAAGAAGCGTGACGATTTTGATCGAATTCGCCTTCCGGTAGCGAAACAAATCGACCAAATAGCTGAGCGTCAACCCGCTGTCAATAATATCCTCAATGATCAAAATATCCCGTCCTTCGACGGATGTGTTCAAGTCTTTGACGATTTTCACTTCGCCGGATGAAACGGTTGCATTGCCATAGCTTGATACGTCCATAAAATCCATTTCCAAATATGTATCAATATGTTTGAGCAAGTCGGCCATAAACGGCATCGCCCCTTTGAGGACGCCGACAGCGAGCGGAAAACGGCCTTCATATTCTTTCGTTAACAAACCTCCGAGTTCTTTGACTTTTGCCTGAATTTCCTCTTCAGTGATCAACACTTTTTGAATATCGTCTTTCATCCCCATCTTTTTTCCTCCTAGCTGTTCATCGCCTGATAGTGCAGCAAAATATAGCGGGCTTGCCCACGGTTTTGCGCTTCCAAAGCCGATTTTTTCAAGCCAGGCACCCAAAGGATGCGGCCGTCGGCATCTTCGACAATCGGCCAGCGATCCCTTTCCATCCGCGGAATTTTTGCTTCAATGAAAATTTCTTTCAATTTTTTCGTGCCTCCCGTCCCCTTAAGCACCATCCGGTCGCCGCGCCGACGCGTCCGCACGCGAAGCGGCAAGGAGACAGAAGCAGGATCCACGACGAACCAATCATTCCCGGCCTGCTTTCTTGGATAGTGTTCCCCAAATTCACTGATGATTGCATAGCCGTTTGGGAGGGGCAATAGCGCCGGAACCGGCAGTTCAAACCAATAGCCTTTCTCGCCGCTTTCTGCGCCAAAAGTAAACAAACAGCGGTCGTACGAGCGAATCACTTTGAGCCCTTTTGGCAAATCAATCATTCCGGAAGGGCGGCCGCGCTCACAAAGCATCAGTATATGGCCGATATGTACGGAAGTCAATGTCGGCGGAACGCCGCCATAAAGACGGAGAAGCAACAGCTGCAGCACCCGGCGCTGCAGCGGTCGCGGCAACGCCAAAAATGGTCCGATGGAAAGCGCCGCATCGCGATGTTGTTTTTCCATTACTTTATTCAGCGCGTCCGCGGCTAATTCCTCCAAAAATTGCTCATCTTCCGCCATCATTTCGCTGTATTGCTGAAACCGCTCGTGCAGGCGCGGATTTTCCTGCCTGAGCAGCGGGACAATATGATGGCGGAACCGGTTGCGCGTATAATCGACTTTTTCATTGCTCGGATCGCGGCGTGGAGACAGCCCCATCTGACGGCAATACGCTTCAATCTCCGCCCGGCTGACAGCCAAAAACGGACGGATGAGATAGCCGCCGTGAAACGGCCGTTTGACGGGAATACCAGCGTATCCTTTGCTTGTGCTGCCGCGCACAAGCCGCATTAAAATCGTCTCGATTTGATCGTCGCCATGATGGCCTACGGCGACGTACCCCGCTTGATGCTTTTCCATCAGTTCGGCAAAAAAGCGGTAGCGGCAGATCCGCGCCGCCTCTTGGGCGCCGAGATCTGCGCTGCGCTGAAAGGCCGGGACGTCGATTTGCGCAGTCTCACATAAAATACGGCGCTCCACGCAAAAACGTTTCACAAACTCCATCTCTTCTTCTGACTCCCGCCCACGAAACATGTGGTCAACATGGGCCGCTATGACCTGAAGCTTCCATTCGTCGCGCAGCGACAAAAAAACGTGCAGCAACGCAAGCGAATCCGGGCCTCCGGAGACGCCAACGATGACGGCCGCTCCTTCTGAAAGCAGTTGATGCCTGTGGATAAAGGCGCGCACTTTGTCGATCATCCGAGCCAACCTCTTTGCGTTTCTTTCAGCTTCATCGTAACACGTCCGCCCTGTTTTCTCAAAAAAATTACATCGCCAGCTGCCAATATATATAAAAAGCATAGGCGCCCAGCAATGCGGCGGCGATGACCACCGTTTCGACAATCCCTCTCGCCTGGCGGCGCCGTTTCACCTGCCGCCCCGACCGACGGCTTGGCACTGCCTTTCTTTCGTTTTTCGCCGATGTATGGCGGGAAGAGGCGGCCAATAAGTCGCGACGCATATCGGCCGCCTTTCGATATCGGCCGTCAAGCGCCTTTTGCAACACCTCCTTGTATCGGGTTAAAAAGCGGTCCGTTTCGATGATGGACAACAGTTGCGCCCGACCGTCCCCCTTTTTCTCAATCGGCCCCGGGCAGCAAGAAGAAATCATCACCATCGCCGCCGCAAACAAGTCGTAAGATGGCTCCGCTTTGCGCGATCCAAGCCCCCAATAGCCGCGGTCATACAGCTCAGTAAACTCTTTTACCGCCCTTCCTTGCAGCGTCGTCCCGCCCACATCAAGCAACCGAACCGACGGCGGCGACCCGGTAACAATCAAATTATCCGGCTTTAAATCCCCAAATACCCATCCTTCTTGATGAAGCCGATCAAGCACCGACAACAGCTGCATCACGAGCACGGGCGCCCACTCTTTTCCCCGGCGGCGGATGAAAGCAGCGAAATTCTCCCCTTCAATATACTCCATCACATAAAACGGGATCGTCTCCCGCGCAAACGGGCTTTGCCAGTCATCGGCTTCCAGCAAAGAAGGCCCGAGGGCGGCTCCCTGGACCTTAGCAAAACGGCGCAATATATTCATTTCCGATGTCAATGACGCATAGTCATCGCTCAACTTGACGGCGACGCGAGTCCGGCCGTTCTCCGCCAAATAGACAACGCCGTTCGCCCCGTTGCCAAGCCGCCGCAGCAGCCGGTAGGAATGGCCGTGCCATTTCCCAGTGATGACCGTACCAGGCGGCAAATTACAAAGACGATTCTTCGATGTATGGCTCATCGCCATCGCCGATCCAGCTCCTTAACGACCGTTTACGCTCAAAATAGGCGATTGCCTCGCCGAGCGCCGGTCCGGTCGGCGTCAGCCCGCCCGACGCCAATTTCGAAAAGATGGTGGACAACTCTTCAATCCTTGGCGTCCAGTCGATCATTTTTTCGGCGTGCGTCCGTTTTCCCGGGAAGATGAACACCGAAAAGCGGTTTTCGCCCATGCGCGCATTTAAGCTGAGCGATAAATCGATGAGCGCCTCTTTGACGGTCGGCAGTTTTGTTTTCATGCTCCCGCTCGTATCGATTAAAATGAGCACATCAAGGGCAACCGTTTCCCCGAGTTCATCGACAACTTCCATCACTTGGCCGCGCTTGTCCGGCGGCAAGTCCTCAAGCGAAACGTCAGAACCAAAGATTTGTTTCAACTCGCGATTGACGAGCCCTTGCAACGTCTGAGTCATCGCTTGGCGCGTCACCATTTGCACGGTTTGCGACAGCTGTTTCGCGTACACGACTTGGCTCATCCCGCCGCCAGCCGCGGCGATCGCTTCAATTTCCCGCCGTCCGTTTTCATCCATCGCGCCTTGGTCCAAGATGCCGATCACGTTCACCGTAATGCCTTGCTCGCGAGCCAGCGCTGCCATGGCGGCTGGGTCCTCACCATGGTTGGAGCAGCCATCGGTAATGAGCAAAATTTGCCGCAACGTTCCCTTTCGCACGTTCGTTCCCTCCTTGGCGAATGTATTACCATCATCGCCGTAGGGGAACGTTTTTATACGCTAGCTATTGCGCCTTTTTCATATACATGTATGTCGGAATCGTCGCCCATTTCGGCGTATTGTGCCGCACTTTGGCGACAACGACGGTCATATCGTCTTCAATCTCGCCGCCGCATTGGCGGATCACTTCCTCCATGATCAAATCGGCGACTTCCTGCGGGTCGTTCGTCTTTAATTCTTGAATTTTCCGCTTCATCCAAACATCATGGTTTTCGACGTTCATCGGCCCTTCAAACACACCATCGCTCATCATAATGAGCAAGTCGCCCGATTTCAGCTGCTCGGTGACAACGTCAAATTCCACTTCTTTAATGATGCCCATCGGCAAGTTGCTCGCTTCCACTTTCATCACCTTGTCACCGCGCTTAATAAAGCTTGGCGTCGATCCGATTTTCAAAAACTTCGTCGCCGCGTTTTGCAAATCGATGATGGCCAAATCGAGCGTCGCATACATGTCTTCTGTCGTCCGCAATGCCAAAATCGAATTGATCGATTTGATGGCAATCGACTCGTCCATTCCCGTCTGCAAAATCTTTTGCAACAGGCGCAGCGTCTCGCGGCTTTCGTCATGCGCCCGCTCCCCATTGCCCATGCCATCGCTGATGGCAACGGCGTACTTGCCGGTGGCAAGTTCAATCGTTGCATAACTGTCGCCAGAAATGAACCCCCCTCCTTTGGCGGCAAACGCGACGCCCGTTTCGACGACGAACGCTTTCGTCGAGCCGAAGGCGACGCGGCAGTAGCCGTTCGGGTAGACGGCGCACTCTTCGCGCTTGACGACGATCGTCTCTCCTAAAATATCTGACAGCATCGGGGCGATCAGTTTTTCGCACTCACCCCGCCCTTCGCAGTAAGGAATGCTCATTTCAATATCGATATTTCCTTTTTCCAAACTGTAAATGTCGACATGGCCCACTTCGATGCCAAACTCTTGCAGCGCATGGTAAATTTGTTCCTCCTGCAAATAATGATTTTCCTGTTCTTTCTGCATTTCTTTGGCGAAATCGTCCATCACTTGCGAAACGCCCAACAGCTGTTCAGCGACAAGCTTCCGGCTTTCGTGGATTTGCCGTTTGAGCTTGCGGTTTGCTTGATAAGCAACCATCTCTTTTTCAATCGCGTCGACGACTTTGCCGGCCTTGACGCAATACCGCTCCCACTCGCGCAGCAACTGATGGTTTTGCGACAATGTTTTTTCGTCCGCCTCGCCCATCATTTGTTTCATATACACATAGGTTGTACGAAAGTTGTCCGCCCAGCATTGCGTCTTCTTAAAGCACGTTTGGCACGTTTTTTCCGTGATGTCGCTCAAAAAATAGTCGACTTCACGGTCGCTGTATTCATTGGCATCCGGAAGCGGTTCGGGCGAAAAGCTTTCCGCCAGCGCTTGAAAGACGTTGGAAAACTGCGAGACGCGTTGCACCGTCATATCACGGATTTTCCGGACGTATTGTTGTTGCTCATTTATATATTCTGCCGTGCCGGGAATGTATTTGGCGATTTTCTCCGTCAGCGAACGGGATGTACCAAAAAACAGCATAATGGCGATGCCGGATTCAAGCAACGTCGGCACAAGCTCACTCTTCCCTTCGCCGTATAAACCAAGCAGCAGCGTCGCGACGAGGAGGCCGAACGCCACCCCAAGTTTTTTCCCTTCCCTCAGCAACCCGCCAAGCAGCCCGGCGAAAGCAAGCAAGCTCATTTCCGACAAGTTGCCGACATTTGCCAAGCTCAGTACAAGCCCGGTGACAACGCCGACGGTGGAACCGGTCGCCGCCCCGGCGACAAACGCGAACAACAAAACGAGGTAGCGTGACATCACATGCTCAAGCGACAAACCGTACACAGCCCAGCCGATCATCCCGGTCAACATCGAGGCGAGCAAAATGATCAACGAAATGATCTCTTCCGCTCGCAACGCATGTTTATGCTTCTGCACTGTCAACAATGGGATGCTTTGCATAAAAATCAAGGTCAATACAAGCGACAACCCGGCTTCGACGACCGCCATGGCGGCGCCGTAGACCGACCGCTCTCCGAGCCAATAATAGGAGATCAGCCATTTGGCGGAAAGAGACAGCACAAACACAACAAATGGAACGATTTTCAGTGACTCACTGATCACCCTCCGCACCCATCCGTAAATAAAGAGAAAGCCAAAAATGGAAACGCCGACAAACAGCGCCACATCAAGCGACAGCGTCAAAGCACCGGCCAACAGCGAGATCAACGCAAAAGCGGCCTTGTCGCGGCGCAGCATATAGACCGAAACGAAAAATGGCAAAGCGAACGGGGTCAGCTTCGATAAAATCAACGCTCGTCCAAGCAAAAAGCCGACAAGAAGAAGCAAAAAGCCTTGATGGATGAACAGATGACCAAGGCGCAGCTTCACATGGCGCATCCAGCGCGACACCGTTGCTTGCGTGTCATGAATCGGCACTTCCGAAATGCTGCGGCGCACCGTCCCTCTTTCTACTCTTTCCATTCCCGATCCTCTCCTTTGCCTTTCTATTACCCCCTATTATATCGCTTGAATTGTCAAAAATTTGTCAAAACCACAGAGAAAAATAAAAAATCGTTCGACGCTTTCCACGGCAAAACGCGGTCAACAGGCTTGTTCCGACAGAAAGAGACAAAAAAGAAAAACGAGCATGTCGCTTGATGGCGCATGCTCGTTTGCGATGACCCGTACGGGATTCGAACCCGTGTTACCGCCGTGAAAGGGCGGTGTCTTAACCACTTGACCAACGGGCCATTTTTGATTGTTGGTGGCGGTGGAGGGGATCGAACCCCCGACCTCACGGGTATGAACCGTACGCTCTAGCCAGCTGAGCTACACCGCCGTGTGACAACAGTTTATATCATAACGGAGGAGATGACGATTGTCAATACATATAGGCGGAAAATGCAAAAGGGAAATATATCCTCTTATTCCATACAGAAACAAAAAAGCATCCATAGCGACGGATGCTTGTTTCCTCATTTGTCATCCTTCAAACAATCTTTCAGCAGCAAGTTACCCTCGTCTCGCCCCACGACCTCCCCGCTTCGACTCCGTATGACGGCGCAGCGATGCCAATCGGTCTTCACTCTCTTTTAAGAATCGGCTGATTTTTTGTTCTAAGCTGTCCGCCGCGGAGCGGTCGTTTGTCCGATGGCGCGGCCGCTGCGAAGAAGGCGTATCTTTTGCTTTGCGAATGGATAAACCAATTTTTCCATCTTGACCGACGTTGATGACTTTAACATACACCATATCGCCGACTTTCAGATGATCGTGGATGTCTTTGACATAGTTATCGGCTACCTCGCTAATGTGAACGAGTCCTGTGACCCCCTCCGGCAGCTCCACAAACGCCCCAAATTTTGTAATGCCCGTGACCTTGCCTTGTAACTTGCTGCCTACTTCAATCGACATAAAAAAAGTGCTCCTCCTTAACACGCTTTAAAGATGGTGTTTTTTTTATTATAGCGAATGAAAAAAATGCGTGTCAATATGACGAATGCCCATAGAAAACGGGCATTCGCAGGCAAAATTATTTTTCCGGCAAGACGAAAATAATTTCTCCATCTTTCGATAAGTAATATTTTTTCCGCGCCAGCTCGGCGATATAGTCATCATCATGCAACTTTTTCATTTCCTCTTTCAGTTGCTTTTCCTTCCGCTCAAGCTCCGCAAGCTGCTCTTTCAGCTTTTGCTGTTCCGTCGTTTTTGCATCGATCGCCTTCGCTTGCGAGTGCAAGGTGTAGACAAGAGCGGAGGCGAACATCGCAAACAACAACGACCAGACAACCAAACGGACAGCGACAGCCCGCCGTCTTCTCGCCGCCTTCTGCTTTTTCTCCTCATGCTCCGCTATATACGTCGACGACAGCTTCGTCACATTCGTTCTCCGGGGCACGTTCATCGCGTTTACACCTCTTTTACTCGCGCCATTTCGCAAACCACATGCTTATTTTCTCTTTTGTATTCTTGATTTGTCCAGCAAATCCTTTTAAACGTCGAAAAAATTTTTCCACTCCGGCTCGTCTTTGCGGCGGCATCCGCCGCCAAATCATGATGCCCGTCCAACGCAGCGGAGCAAGCAAAAGGCGGATCATCTTCCAAACAGCCAGCAGCACAAACCGAACGATCCACAACAAAAGCCGCCAAGCGAACAATAGAAGTGCCAGCGCCATTTGTCCAAGGAGGATGAGCGGGCGCATGACCATGAGGCGGAACAGCTGAACGAGCGTCTGTCCGAGTCTTACCGCCAGCCCAATGAACCACTCGAGCACCCGAACATAAAAGGAGCGGAGCAAGCTTTGATAAGCGGCATATCCGCATAAAAGTGCGAGAAACAAATAAAAGCGAAGCTCGCCTTCATTGACGAAAAGAAGCACATAAAACACGATGAGCGCCTGCACCACCCAAAACAACACGTCATTCACAAAGACGAGCCAGTGCGCCCGCTCATGCCGTTTCAACATCCGGCTGTACGTATCCCACCCCAGGCCAAGCCAGCCGCCCATGCCAATCATCGCCAGCATGGTGTACAGCTGTATGCTGACATTCATTTGAACAACTTGCTAAAGAATCCTTTAGCCTTCTCCTGATGGTCATCTAAATAAACGAGGTCGAAAATGCGCCCTTTAATCGAAACAACGCCTTTGTCGACATCTAAGTTTTTCATCTGCAAGTTTTGCCCGCGGATGGCCAAAAAGCCCATGACCGTCTCAAGCAAAAACTCCTCGTTGTCAAAGCTCTCGACTTGTTTCACCCCGGTGATGTCAAGAAGGCGCCGGCCGCGCATGATCACATCATGTTCCTGGACCGGACCTTTGTTCGTGCTCCCGCCAAATTCATCGTGTCGACTCATGTTCATCCCCCGCATTTCCATTTAGTATAGAAAGCCGGCAAGGCCAACCGCCTTTTCTCATCCGTTGTTTGTACCATATGTATGTCAGCGGGAGATGGTTTAGAACAAGCCTGCAGGACAAATTAGACGTCGTCTTGTTCCGGCGCCGGGGTGGTCCGTTCTTCGCGGATCAATTCGTACAGCCCGGTTGCCTCCTCTTTTTTCGTTGTTTCTTTTAGATCCGTTACTTTTACCGTTACCCGCTTTTGCCCAAATTGAATCGTCAATTCATCCCCGACTTTCACATCGGAGCTCGCTTTGGCGACATGGCCGTTGATCCACACTCTCCCTTGATCGGCGATTTCCTTCGCCAACGTGCGGCGTTTGATGAGGCGGGACACTTTTAAAAATTTATCAAGGCGCATTGCATGATCCCCCTTACCGTTCGTTTTCTTTGGCTTCTTCCCAAAAACGATCGAGTTCGGCAAGCGAAAACGAGGTGATCGACCGGCCGCTTTTTCGCACTTGTTCCTCGATATAAGCGAAACGGCGGGCAAATTTGTCGTTGGCCATTTGCAACGCTTCTTCCGGTTGAATCCCGTAATAACGGGCAAGGTTGATGAGCGCGAACAATAGATCGCCAAACTCGCCGACAAGCCGATCGCGACGACCGCCGGACGTTTCCGCTCGAAACTCGGCCATTTCTTCTTCGACTTTTTGCCATATCGGCGCGGCATCATCCCAGTCAAACCCGACTTTCGCCGCTCGTTTCTGCAGCTCGTACGCCCGCATCGTCCCTGGCAAACTTTTCGGAATGTCGGCAAGAATCGATTCCGAAAGCCCGCCTCCTTTTTCTTTCTCCTTGATCTTCTCCCAGTTGGCAACGACTTGTTCGGCCGTCTCGGCCGTGACATCGCCAAACACATGCGGGTGGCGTCGGATCATTTTCGCCGTCAGCGTGCGGATGACGTCGTCGATCGAAAACAACCCTCGGTCGGCGCCGATTTGCGCATGGAGCATCACTTGCAGCAATACGTCGCCGAGCTCCTCGACCATATGATCATCGTCACCCTCGTCAATCGCCTCGAGCAGCTCATACACCTCCTCAAGCAAATAGCGCTTCAGCGACGCATGCGTCTGCTTCCGATCCCATGGACAGCCGTTCGGCCCTCTCAGCGTGGCGATGACGCGGCGCAGCGTCTCAAACCGGTGGTAAAGCAACGGCTCGTCCTTCACCGGCGGCACGTAGACGCTTGTCAAGTTGTCAAGCCCCGTCTCGCGGTCCAACTCATAAAGCGGTACACGCTTTACTTGCTCGTCCTTCGTGCCTGCCGCGGTGACAATGTAGATCGGGTAATCGTCGGGAAGCTGCTCCATCAAAGAAAGCTTCACGTTCGAGGCCACAAACGAATCGTACACTTGACAAAAAACAGCATGCAGTGAAGGCGACCATTCCTCTCCTCGAAAAGTCGTCGCATCAAGCAACTGAAACCCTTCAATTGGATCGATGCGCACCGCCGTAAACAGCGCATCCAAAAAGCTTTGACCACCTTCGATAACGATTCGGCAGACGCCGCGCCGCTCAGCTTCGAAAAGAAGCTGCACCGTCCGCTCGGCAACAAGCGGATGGCCGGGAACGGCGTAAAACACATCGCCGCGCTTCGCCTGTTCCGTCAATCGATCGACGATGTCATCGTACACATCAGCAAACTGCTCATGCTTTTCATACACTTCATCAAATGACGTAAACGCAATTCCTTCCTCTTCAAGCCATTTTACCGCCGGGTGTTCTTTCGTCCGCAAAAAGAGCGGATGCGCCTGTTTTAGCTTTCGATACACGCCGACCGGCAGCTGTTTTACATCTCCGGCGCCGAGGCCGAACACATAAATCGTATTCATCGCCGATCACCTGCCTCCTAATCGTAGACGGAATTTATTAGCCAATGGGAAAGCTGCCAACTCCTGTTCAGAAAAAACATGTCCTTCCACAATACACGCAAGGTAAACGACAGCACCGATGGCAACGCCCCCAAGCGCCTCGGCAGCCGCCCATAGCCGCCCCTCGCTCGAGCTGTCCATCAGCCACCTATACCCATGCAAGACGGCGGCCATCATAACGGCCGCTTTCACGGTTGGGTACATGTATTTCCGGCCCGCCGTCCGATATTCACGCGGCAAAAAGGCGTATAAAAAGCCTGCCATGAGCGCATAAGCACCCGTCGTCGCCGCTGCGGCGCCAAGCGCTCCAAACCGCGGAGCAAGCCAATGCATAAGCGCGGCCTTCCCCGCCACCGCCAGCGCCACGCCGGCAGCGGCCGTCCATTCCCTTCCCATTCCTTGCAATAATGCAGAGGCGGTCAACGCGATCGTAGTAAAAAAGACAGAGGAGGACAAGACGGCGAGAACCGACGAACCGTAGTCATTCTCGAACAACATTGCATTGATCGGTCGAATGAGGCAAATGAGCCCTAACGAAGCACCAAGCCCGATGACAACGGCAAGCCGGATGGACAGCGCTCCATAGGCAAAAATGGCACCTTGGCGGCGCGCTCCGGAAATAAGTGGAACAAGCGCCAATGAAAACGACGTGCCGACGACCGTGCCGAGCTGAATGAGCGGTTGACCGCGGTCGTACACTCCTTTTAGCCGCTGCACCTCATCGAGCCTTGCCCCCGCTTCCTGTAGAAGCGGAACGAATAAAAATGAATCGACGAGTGGAATCAGCGTCAACGCCATATTCGTCAAGCAAATGACCGTCCCCGCCGCCAATAAACGCCGGCCCACCTGTCGATCCCAAGCTGGCGGCGTGCGGCCCGCCGTTTTTAGCCGCCGGCGCCGGGACAGGAAGAAAAGCAAAATGAAAAGCGCCGCCGCCATGCCTACTAGCGTCCCTGCGACCGCTGCCATGCCGCAAGCATAGACGTCAGCGCCGCGCTGCACCGCTCCATACGACAGCCCTAAAATCGCCGTCACCCGGACGAATTGCTCGCCAACTTGGGACGCCGCCGTCGGCGTCATATCATGCCACCCTTGGAAATAGCCGCGCAACAACGCGATGGGCGGAAACAGCAAAAACGAAAATGAAAGCAAGCGCACGAGCGGCGTAAGCCGTCCATCGCCCATCGCCGAAGCAATCACCCCCGCCCCTAAATACAGCGAAGCAAACAGGATGACGCCAAGGACGCTTAACACCAACAAAGCGACGCGCACACTAGCGGCAGCGCCCGCTTCATCCTGTCCCGCCAACCGCTCGGCGACAAGCTTCGAGACGGCAACCGGGTAGCCGGTCAGCGAGAGTGCGACGACGATGCCATAAATCGGGTACACTTGTTGGTAAATATAAAAACCAATGTCCCCGACCATATTTTGATACGGAACACGGTACAAAGCGCTTAATAGTTTCGCAGCCAAAGCGGCGGCCGTTAAGATCGCCGCCCCTTTCCATACGTTTCCCATCCAGTTTCTCCCCTCGCATAGACAACCCACTCAACCTAGACGCCGGAGAGCGATAGAAATCGCCAAGCGCCATTATGGCTACGCTCGATATTATAGCGCAACTTCCGCCTGTTGGACAAAGGTGATGGTCAACTCGCACGGCTTCATGCGCTGTTCCCCAAGCCAGGCGGATGAAAAAAGCAGGATGTGGAAGCGATTCCGGGATTCAGGACATGTGACGCCCCATTTGCCGGGCGGAAAAAAAGGCAGCCTGTGAAGCTGCCTTGTCGTTTCGCCTATTGTTCCATTTGTCGAGCCAAAAAGCTGGCGGCTGTTTCTACTGCCTTATGCTCCACTTCACCAAGCGTTTTCTCGCGCGATAAAATGATGACTGCTCCGATCGGATCGCCGTTGGCGACAATCGGGCCGATCGTATACGACTTCAACGTTTCCGTCATCCCGTCAACGAGCTCGACTTCTCCTTCCTCCGTATGGAGGATGGAATTGCGGTCTTCCATGGCTTTTTCCACCAACGGGCTGACGCTTTTGTTCATATACTCTTTTTTCGAAACGCCGGCGACAGCGATGTATACATCGCGGTCGCAAATGAGCACAGGCTGGCCGAGGCTGTCAAACAGCGCTTCGGAGTACTCTTTGGCAAAGTCGCCTAATTCACTGATCGGCGAATATTTTTTCAAAATGACTTCTCCATCGCGGTCAACAAATATTTCGAGCGGATCTCCTTCGCGAATGCGCAACGTTCTGCGAATTTCCTTCGGAATGACAACTCTTCCTAAATCATCAATGCGACGAACAATACCGGTTGCTTTCATGCCTTGTATACCCTCACTTTCATCTAGGATTTGAAGGATACTCCGATGAACCCTTGTAATGGGGAATTCACCATTGTTGTCATTAGTATCCTTCACAATCCACGTTCTATACGTGATGAAAGTGATTTTGGCCATTTTGATAAAATTGCCCATCCTTCATTATCGCCACATGCAGGAAACGATAAACATCATAAAACTTTTTCTTGATTATGCCGTCACCGACTTCTCTTTTTCCACCCCGGACAGCCGCCGCAGCGTCTCCTCTAAAATCATCAGCCACTCGTGCGGCTTCATTTCCTTGATATAGAGCACAATTTTCAGCTTCGCTCCGTCCATGCCAAACCCGAATAAGCGGCCATGCCGGTGTCCGATTTCAGATAGACGCTGGATTTCCACCGTTTTCGATGCCTGTTCAGTAAACAAGATGTCAATTTGCTGCTTATGCTGCTTCATCGATTCAACGCCAAGCTGCTTGGCCAACACCTTCAACTCAGCAATTTGGAACAAATACGCAACTTCATCTGGATAATCGCCGAAGCGGTCGACCATTTCCTCACGCAGCGCCTCAACGTCTTCGAGCGTCTCCACTGCCTTAAATCGCTTGTACATCTCGATTTTTTGCAATTCGTCTGCAATGTATGTGCTCGGAATATAGGCGTCGACTTCGACATCGATGACGATATCCGGCTGCTCATCTTCTCGCTTGATGCCGCGCCGTTTTTCAATCGCTTCTTTCAACATTTGCGAATACAAATCGAATCCGACCGAGTCGATAAAGCCGTGCTGTTCGGCGCCGAGAATGTTGCCTGCGCCGCGGATCGACAAATCGCGCATGGCGATTTTAAAGCCGGAGCCGAGCTCGGTAAACTCTTTAATGGCTTGCAGCCGCCTTTCTGCCGCTTCATTGAGCACTTTATCTTTCCGATAGGTGAAATACGCATAAGCGACGCGGTTGGAGCGGCCGACGCGCCCGCGCAGCTGGTACAGCTGCGACAATCCCATCCGGTCGGCGTCGTAGACGATAAGCGTGTTGACATTCGGAATATCGATGCCCGTTTCAATGATCGTCGTCGTCACCAGCACATCGTATTGCCCTTCCAAAAACGCCAAAATCGTCGATTCAAGCTCCGTTTCCGACATGCGGCCATGCACGTAAGTGACGCGCGCTTCCGGGACAAGCTGGGCGATTTCTTCCGCTTTTAAATCGATGTCTTCAATATGGTTGTAAAGGAAAAACACCTGCCCGTCGCGGGCGAGCTCACGTTCAATCGCCTCTTTGACGAGCTCGGGCGTATATTCCATCACATACGTCTGCACCGGAAACCGGTTTTCCGGCGGCGTCTCAATGATCGACAAATCTCGCACGCCGACCATCGACATATGCAACGTGCGCGGAATCGGCGTCGCCGTTAAGGTGAGCACGTCGATGTTCGCCTTCAGCTGTTTGATTTTTTCTTTATGCGCCACGCCAAACCGCTGCTCCTCGTCGATAATGAGCAAGCCTAAATCTTTAAACTTCACGTCTTTCGACAGCAGCCGATGCGTTCCGATGACCATATCGATCGTCCCATCTTTTAGCCCTTTGATTATCTCGGCTTGTTGCTTTTTCGTCCGGAAGCGGTTCAACAGTCCCACGTTGATCGGGAACCCTTGAAACCGTTCGCGCACCGTTTCGTAATGCTGTTGGGCCAAAATCGTGGTCGGCACAAGAAAGGCCACTTGTTTGCCGTCCATAATGGCTTTAAACGCCGCCCGCAACGCCACTTCCGTCTTCCCGTATCCGACGTCGCCGCAAAGGAGGCGATCCATCGGTTTGTCACTCTCCATATCACGCTTAATTTCCTCAATCGACCGAAGCTGATCTTCCGTCTCTTGATATGGAAACGCCGCTTCAAATTCGCGCTGCATCTCGGTGTCCGGCGAAAACGCATATCCTTTGCTTGCCTCACGCTCGGCGTACAGCTTGATTAAATCTTCAGCAATATCCTGAACGGATGATTCCACTTTCTTTTTGATCTTTTTCCATTCCGAACCGCCGAGTTTGTAAATTTTTGGCTCTTTCCCTTCCGAACCGACGTATTTTTGCACTTGATCGATTTGGTCGACCGGAACATACAGCGTATCGCCGCCTTGATACTGGATATGAATATAGTCTTTATGCACCCCGTTGATTTCTAACGTCTCGATGCCTAAATATTTCCCGATGCCATGGTTCACATGGACGACGTAGTCGCCAACTTGCAGTTCAGCGTAGCTTTTGATCCGCTCGGCGTTGGACAGCTTTTGCCGGCGCACCGGGCGTTTGACCCGTTTTTTGAACAGCTCTTCTTCTGTGATGACGGCAATTTTTTGCAACGGCAATTCAAACCCGGTATTTAAATCTCCTTCAAAGAGCTGGCATTTGCCATGCAGCAAAGCCGCATCGCGCGCGAGCGGCAGCGCGTCAATCTCATAATCTTGAAGCAATGATTGCAGCTTTTTCACCCGCTCCGCATCCGGCGCCAAAAAGACGACCGCATAGTTTGCCTTTTTCCACCGCTCGACTTCGGATTGAAGAAGCGCCATTTGCCCATGGAAGTTTTGCATTTGTTTGCACGTAATATTGACGACGTTTTGTGGGTGGGCATACGGAACATGGCGCAAAAACAATGATAAGTATACCCGCTGGAATCGATGTTTTTGCAATAATTCAGAAAACGAATGCGAAAGCGGCACGCCATGAATCATTTTCCCGCCGTCAAGCAAACTCGTATACCATTCCGCCTCTTCGCGGTCCAACCGTTCTGCCGCTTCTTGGAGCCGGCTCATTTCATCCATGAGCAGCACGCCGTCTTCTGGCAGGTAATCTAGCAAACTCGCAACGTTTTCATAAAAAAGGGACATATATTTATATTGCTGCTCGATTTCCTGCCCCTCGCGCAGTTGCTCAAGCTCAGCGTGAATATGTTCATACATCCGCTGTTTGGCGGCCTCATCTTTCATCGTCTCCAAACTCGACGCAAGTCCGGCTTCAATCTGCTCGATCCCCCGGCGCCGCGTCTCTTCGTCGAGAATGATTTCATCGGCCGGCCCGATCATGATGCGCTCGATTTGCCCTTGCGAACGTTGGTCGTCAGGGGTGAACGTCCGAATTGATTCGATTTCCGTATCAAACAGCTCGATGCGGTACGGAAGCTCAGCAGTCAATGGATAAATGTCGATGATGCCGCCGCGGACGCTGAACTCTCCGGGGGCGGAAACAGTGCCGACCCGTTTGTACCCCATTTGCACAAACTGCTGTTTACAACGTTCTACATCGAGTTCTTGTCCCACAGAGAAAGTGAACAAATACTGCTTCCAAAGCGACGGCGGCGGCAGCAAACGCCGCAAGCCGGCGACCGGGCAGACGACGACTCCTTTTCCGCCTTGCGCCCAATGGTTCATAATCTCTAGGCGCTGTGCCTTCAGCTCTGGGCTGGCGATCGCCATCTCAGCGGCGATCACTTCGTTCACTGAGTAAAGGAACACGTCTTCCGGCCCGAGCAATGAAACGAGATCGTCATACATTTTTTGCGCCTGAAACAAATTGTGAGAGACGACTAACAGCGGCCGGCCTGTCTCCTTGTAAAGCGTGGAAATAAAAACAGACCGGGCCGATCCGGACAGCCCGGCGACAAGCTGTTCCTTCAAACGGACATGGAGCCCTTCGATGATCGTACGGACATCTTGGTTTTCAGCTAAATAGCGATGCAGCGAAAGCACCCCTATTCTCCCTCCTCTCAACGCCAGTTTCTTTCCGTTTCACTATTCTTTCGCAAACGCAAAAACGCTTTGGTCGCCCAAAGCCGCCCTTAATGGATGAATTTTTCGTATTGATGCCATTCCGGGTTTCGCGCCAGCGCCTCTTGGCAGTCTTCACAAATCGTTTTCACATGAATGTCGCCGTTCGGTTCATACGAAATCATCTCGAGCCGTTCCTCTTCCGTTAAGTGGTGGAATCCCAGTTTCTCGCTGTATATCGGCATTTGCTCAATCGTCCCGACTTTTGCACCGCAATGGCGGCAATAGTAGTGTAGCGCCATTTAAGCCAACCTCCTCACTGGGCACCGGGCTGTTCCGTCCACAAGGCAGACGAAGCCGACGCTTCGGCCGCCTCCCGTACTCACATTGTGCACCAGTTCAGAGGAAAATATTCACTCGTTAAACGCATTCATCACTTGGATAAACGGCGCCGTCACCGCCTGTTCACACGCATCGGCGGCCCGCAGCACCGCTTTGTCCACCGCAGGCTTCTCCTCTTCGGTGAAGCGGCCGAGCACGTAGTCCGTGACCGGCTGACCGCCGGTCGGCCGACCGATGCCGATGCGGATGCGCTTAAACTGCTCGGTGCCAAGGTGCTGAATGAGCGATTTGACGCCGTTATGGCCGCCGGAACTCCCTTTTAAGCGAAGGCGGATTTTCCCTGGCGGGAGATCGAGGTCATCGTAAATGACGATGACATCATCGACGGAAATGTCGTAGTAATCCATCAGCGGGCGAACACATTCTCCTGATAAATTCATATATGTCAACGGTTTGCATAATGCTACTTTTTCGCCAGAAACGGATGCCGTTCCGAACAAGCCGCGAAATTTAGCAGTTTTTAACGATACATTCCAGCGCTTGGCCAGCTCGTCGATGACGAAAAAGCCGACATTGTGCCTTGTTTGCTCATACTCCTTGCCCGGATTGCCGAGCCCGACAAACAGCTTCAATCCTCGCGCTCCTCTCTTTGCATGATACTACAAAAGACGTAACCGAAACGGTTACGTCTGTCACTCTTCTGGCGTCGTTTCTCTTCCTTCCGCAGCGTCAGGCTGCCCTGCCTCTTGCTGTTCGCCGCTATCGATTTCTTCCTCTTGTTGCGGCGGCAAGATCGTGGCGATCACCTCGGAAGGCTCATGATTGATTTCAAATTTGCCGTCCGTTTTCACATCGCCAACGGTGACGGTATCGCCCACTTGCAGGCCGGAAATGTCCACTTCGATCACTGGCGGGATGTTCGCCGGCAAGACGCGGATCGACAGCTCATGCAAGTTTTGCTGCAGCACGCCGCCGTCTTTCACACCAGGCGCTTCACCCACCAAGCGGACTTCCACATCAATATCGACCTCCGTTGACATGTCAACCGCTTGAAAATCAGCGTGAAGAAGATGACCGCGCAACGGGTCGCGCTGCAGTTCGCGCAACAACACCGAATGTTCCTCACCGCCGACTTTCAGCGTCATTAAGCTTGTGCGCCCGCCTTCACGAAGCGCTTTCTCCAGCTCTGCAGTGTTGACGAAAATCATTTTGTTTTCGACTTTTTTGCCGTACAAAATTGCTGGAATGCCGCCTTGTGAACGAATGCGGTGCAATGTCGAACGTTTTTTGTCTGTACGTTCCTTCGCTTCCAACACAATCGCCATGTTTCTTCACCTTCCTGAATTAGAATCTATTGTCTACTTTATCCTAAAACAAGAAGGGCTAAACATGTTTTCCTGCGTTAGTCGAACAGGACGCTGACAGACTTCATTTCATATACGCGGTTGATGGCCTCGGCAATGAGCGGCGCCACCGACAGCTCTACAATTTTATCAATTTTTTTCTCTTCTGGCAAGGCAATTGAATTAGTGACGACAAGCTCCTTGATCCTGGAATTTTGGATGCGCTCAATCGCCGGACCGGACAGCACCGGATGTGTGCAACATGCATACACTTCTTTCGCCCCGTTCTCGGCGAGGGCGTTGGCCGCAAGGGTAATCGTGCCGGCCGTATCGATAATGTCATCAATCAAAATAGCCGTTTTTCCCGCCACCTGCCCGACAATGTTCATCACTTCCGCCACGTTCGGCTTCGGCCGGCGCTTATCAATAATGGCGATCGGCGCTTTCAAACGGTCGGCGAGCTTGCGCGCCCTTGTGACACCCCCATGGTCCGGAGAGACGACGACAATATCTTCCAATTGTTTGCTTTTAAAATAATCCGCCAAAATGGGCACACCCATCAAATGATCGATGGGAATATCGAAAAATCCTTGAATTTGGGGGGCATGCAAATCAAGCGTGATGACACGCGACGCTCCGGCCGTTTCAAGCAAGTTGGCCACGAGCTTCGCCGTAATCGGTTCGCGCGAACGCGCTTTCCGATCTTGACGGGCATAGCCGTAATACGGCATCACGATATTGATCGTGCGGGCCGAGGCACGCTTTAACGCGTCAATCATAATAAGCAGCTCCATCAAATGCTCATTGACCGGCACGCTCGTCGATTGAATGACGAACACATCGTCGCCGCGGATGCTTTCTTCAATGTTGATTTGAATTTCCCCGTCGCTGAAACGGGAAACGGAACATTTGCCGAGCTCGATTCCCATGACTTCTGCAATTTCCTTCGCCAACTTCATGTTCGAGTTCAGAGCGAACAATTTTAATTGATGCTGACAGTCAGACATGATAGACCTCCGCTAAGATTTTTTCTTGCCTGGCAGGCGATCGGCATAATTTTCTTTATTGACTTGCCGGGCGCGGGCGATGGCGAGCGCGCGGCCGGGAACGTGGTCGGTAATCGTCGATCCGGCGGCGACGTAAGCGCCTTGACCGACCGTAACTGGGGCAATCAAATTCACGTTGCAACCGATAAACGCCCCGTCCTCAATTTTGGTCATATATTTGTGCACGCCGTCATAGTTGACGGTAATCGACCCGCAGCCAAGGTTCACATCGGCTCCGACTTGCGCGTCGCCGATATAGCTTAAATGCGACGCCTTGCTTCCTTTGCCGAACGTCGATTTTTTCACCTCGACGAAATTGCCGATTCGCACCTCATCGTCGATTTTTGACAGCGGTCGAATATGGGCGAACGGGCCGATCGTCACATCCGAACCAATCTCGCTGTCATGGGCGACCGAATGGCGAATCAATGTGCGATGGCCGATATAGCAATTTTTAATTTCCGAATTCGGTCCAATGACGCAGTCTTCGCCGATCACCGTCTCGCCTTCAATCACCGTGCCGGGGTAAATGACCGTGTCACGTCCGATCGCCGCCTCGGCGGAAATATACGTGGAAGCCGGGTCGATGATCGTAACTCCGTTTTTCATATGCTGACGGCAAATGCGGACACGCATGATCCGCTCCGCTTCGGCGAGGGCGATGCGGTCGTTTACGCCGATCGTTTCCTCAAACGACGGCGCCTGATAGGCGGATACAATGCCGCCGTCCGCTTTGATAATTTCAATCACATCCGTTAAATAATATTCGCCTTGAGCGTTGTGATTCGTCACCTTTGTAAGCGCTTGAAACAATGTCTCATTGTCAAAACAGTACGTTCCTGTGTTAATCTCGCGAATGTTCCGCTCTCGCTCGCTCGCATCTTTATGTTCGACAATTTTCTCGACATGGCCAGCCTGGTTGCGAACAATGCGGCCATACCCGGCCGGATCATCAGCGATGGCCGTCAATACGGTCGCCTTCGCCTGAGCGGCCATATGATGCCTAATGAGCGCCTCCATCGTCTCAGCGGTGATGAGCGGTGTATCCCCACAGACGACGATCGTCACTCCTTCAAGGCCGCGCAAGTGCGGAGCCGCCTGCATCACCGCATGCGCCGTCCCAAGCTGCTCTTCCTGCAAGGCGTATTCGCACTGGGCGCCGAGCTGCTCTTTCACCTGCTCCGCCCCAAATCCTACTACCGCAATCGTTTTCTCCACTCCAAGTTTCGCCACTTGGTCGATGACGTGCTGAACCATTGGCTTGCCGCAAACAGGATGAAGCACTTTATACAATTTGGACTTCATCCTCGTTCCTTGTCCGGCCGCCAAAATGACCGCATATCGTTTCATCATGAAAGGCCTCCAGTTACCCTTTTATCCATAATTGAATATATATGAATCAACGGCACTTTTCAAGGAAACAATGCGGCTGGCAAAAAAATAGAGAGCTTGGTGAATTTCACCTAAGCTCCCTTTCATATGTTTACGAAGCGCCAGCTTCTTCAAGTTCTTCTTCCAACTTCCCGAGGCGGTGATATTCAGCGAGGATCGCCTCCTGGATTTTCCCGCGCGTGGCGGAATTGATCGGATGAGCGATATCACGGAATTCCCCATCTGGTGTGCGCTTACTCGGCATCGCGACGAACAGCCCATTGTTTCCGTCGATGACGCGAATGTCATGGACGACGAACTCGTTGTCCAACGTAATGGAGGCGATCGCTTTCATCCGTCCTTCGGTATTGACGCGGCGTAATCTTACGTCTGTCACTTCCATTTTGCTCACCACCTTTTCCCCTATATGAGACTCGATGTAATGAATTCCACGTGCTCGAGCCATTTCCTTCTTTTTTTCGAAAAATTTTTTATAAATTTTTATGTTAGGAAAAAGTGGGGCTAATCATTACGGAACGAGGGCAACGACTTCAATTTCGACAAGGACATCTTTCGGCAGCCGGGCTACTTCCACGCACGAACGCGCCGGCTTATGGTTCGGGAAGTATTGGCTGTACACTTCATTCATGGCCGCGAAATCATCCATATTTTTCAGAAACACGGTCGTTTTCACCACCGTATCGAGCGAAGCGCCGGCCGCCTCCAATACGGCTTTCAAGTTTTGGAACACTTGATGTGTCTGCGCTTGAATGCCGCCTTTCACCAATTCCCCTTCTGGAGTGAGCGGGATTTGCCCCGAGCTGTAAAACATGTTGTTGACGATGATTCCTTGCGAATATGGGCCGATCGCTTGCGGCGCCTTCGTTGTCTCTACCTTTCTCATGAGCCAGTCTCCTTTCTTGATTTTTTATGTCAAGCAATGAATGCTATAAAAACGCTTTGTAATTGCCTTCTTTGACAGCGATCCGCTTTTCTTTTACATCTACCTCGGACAGTTTGACGAGTGAAATGTATTCATCAACCAACCGTTCTTTCGCCTCCTCCGACTCGACGAGCACGCCAATGCCGGAGACATTGCCGTTAAACTCCTGCAGCAAACTGATCATGCCGTTGATTGTACCCCCCGCCTTCATAAAATCGTCGACGATGAGCACATTGGCTCCTTCCGCTAAGCTGCGCTTCGATAGGACCATCGTTTGGATGCGTTTGGACGAGCCGGATACGTAATTGATGCTCACCATCGGTCCTTCTGTCGCTTTATTGTCATGACGAACGATGACAACGGGCACATACAAAAAGTTGGCGATGGCATACGCGAGCGGAATCCCGTTGGTCGCGATCGTCATGACGACATCCACCGGACGGTCGGCAAACATTGATGCATAAAGGCGGCCGATTTTGTTCATAATACGGGGATCGCCAAGTATGTCGGTCATATACAAATATCCTCCGGGAAGAAGGCGATCCGGGCGCGACAGTTGTTCACACAAATACGCAACCACTTCTTCCGCTTCCTCGGCTGCCATTTTTGGAATGTATTGCACGCCGCCGGCAGCGCCGGGCAGCGTCCGAACGGTTCCGATTCCTTGTTGCTCGAACGTCTGCTTAATGATGGCCAAATCCTCGCTGATCGACGATTTGGCCGATTCGTAACGCTCCGCAAAAAATGTCAGCGGAATGAGCTGATGTGGCCGTTCAAGAAGGTAATGCGTCATATCCACTAAACGGCCGCTTCGCCTTAGCTTCATAGCCGACCTCCTGAAACCGAATATTATAAATATATTTTAACAAAAATGTACGTGTTTAATCAAGAGAATGCCGTTCCCCTAACAATCTCACCGCAAACACTTGGTCACAAAAGCCGCGCAACCCGTTATACACCCGTTGCATTCTGGAATCGTGCTCGATCAGCCCGAACACGGTCGGCCCGCTGCCGCTCATCAACACCGCATCAGCGCCAAACCGCTTCATTTGTTCTTTAATATGCGCGACTTCCGGATATTTTTTCAGCGTCACTTCCTCAAGAACATTGCCGACCAACCGGCAGATCGCCGCATAATCTTGCCGCTCGATCGCTCTTACCATCGCATCGACGTCCGGATGGCTGACACGCTCAAGCTCCAAGTTTCGGTACACTTCCGCCGTCGAGACGCCGATCGGAGGCTTGGCCAGCACAACCCAGCACGGCGGCGGTGAAGCGATCGGAGTGATGATTTCCCCGCGCCCCGTCGCCAAGGCGGTTCCGCCGTAGACGCAAAAAGCGACATCCGAGCCGATTTTCGCCCCGAGCTCTGCCAGTTCATCCATCGTTAATCCAAGCTGCCAAAGCTTGTTTAACCCTCGCAGCGTCGCCGCCGCATCGCTGCTTCCTCCCGCCAATCCGGCGGCCACCGGAATATGCTTCGTAATCGAAATGGCCACCCCTTGGCGGATCGAAAACGTCTCTTTAAGAAGCTTCGCCGCCTGATACGCCAAGTTGCGACAATCATCCGGCACAAAGCGGTTTTGCGAAACGATGCGGATCGCATCTTCCCCCGGCAACGCGACAAGCTCAATGCGATCGGCCAAATCGATCGTCGTCATCACCATTTTCACTTCATGGTAACCATCCGGGCGCTTATAAAGAACGTCGAGTGACAAATTGATTTTCGCCGGCGCTTTTATTGACAACCTCACTCATCCTCACCTACTTCCACGCGCAATCATGAATAAGCGGATCGGCATCCATCGGCTGCTTTCCATCTCCGCCGTCTTTGCCCCGTCTCATCCGCCTTTCTTTCGTCAACCCATTTTATCATATTACCATGTTCTGGCGACGACGCCAAACCATATATGTATGTATGCAAAAAAGGGCGCCCCGTTCGGGACACCCTCGCCGCAACACGCCCCGCTGCCGGCGCTATTCCGTTGTTCCGGCCAGCTGCCGTTCCGCCCGTTCAATCGCCAATCTGACCATGTTTCCTGCGTCTTTCGCGCGGATGGCGCCCCATCCCTCACGTTGCACGACATCGTAAAAGCCCAACTCTTTTGCCAGCTCTTCTTTCAAGCGTTGCGACATAACCCCGCGGCGTCGACCCAATGTCAGCAACCCCTTTCCATGTTCATTGGCGCTATGGCATGAAACGTTTGGCAACCCGCCGGCGCATCAACAAGCCGGCTTTGCATTTGACCGGGCAAAAGGCGGCTGCGGCAGTTTTAGTATGAAATAAAGAGGGCGGTTTTATCATAGTTCCGAAAGAAAACTCCCGCTTCAAGCAAAGCGAAGTGGGAGTAGTTCACGTCACCTAATTTATGACAAAACCAAAAGCAAAAAAGCAGCAAACAAATCTGTCTACTGCCCCCCTGCTTGCTCATCATCCCAAAACGTCAACTTTACCGTCTCTGTCAATACGTCGGCGTAGCTGAACGATACGCGTTCAAACGAATTCTCTTTTTGATCCAGCTCAATGACAAATACGGATGGATATGTTTCCGCCAAAATACCACAACGCTCAATCATTTTTCTGCGTCCGCCGTTGGCCCGCAGCGTCAACCGTTTCCCGATATTGGAATCCAGCGTTTTTTTAATATCGGATAAAGTCTTTGGCATTCATCATCCACCTCACTATTTGTAATTATAACAAAGATGACATCTAAAGTCAAAAAATAAAAATTATATCAGGGCATTTTTATTTCTGTCAATGTATATTTTTCTACAATATCCTTGTTTTTATGTGTGATGTGGAACTTTTTTGTAAAAAAATGCGACGGACGTATAGAAAAAACCGCCATCAACTGCGGCGGTTTTCCTCTCGATCCTCAATGAGGCGAAACGGCATCCCGGTGCGGAGCACGCCTTTCGTTTCCACCCCACCAAGCCCCTTTTCCCCGGTTAACGTGTTGCGCAGCACATCCCATACGTCGACCGTTTCGGTGAACGGGGTGAAGCTGAGACGCGAAACGATATAGACGGGGTCCAGAGCATGAATGTTCACCCGCGCTGGCGAACTGGCAAAATTCGCCCCAGCGCGGATGAGCGACTCAAAGTGCGACTGGCAGGCGCCGGCGAAAATGATCAGTTGGTCCAAATGGGGCACTTTTTTGCGCGCCTCTTTCACCGTTTGCACAAAATGGCGCGAATGGCGGTACGCTTTTAATTCATGCATCTTTCCTTTTGACTTCGAATACGAATCATGCCCGGTGATGACTAAAATATCAGGGCGAAACTGCTCGATCCAGCAGCCGACTTTTTCGGGCATTTCGCTTTCCTCGCAGTAAATGCCGTGCACCGGCACGCCGATCCGCTCATACAAATCCATACATTTGCGCAAATATAACGGGTCGCCATCCAAATGGAGGACGCGCCCCGGAATTTGAAAAAAATCTTTCTCCACCCGGTATCCGCCGGTCGCCCGATATTCAACTTTTTGCTTGATCGCCTGATAATCTTGGCGAAAAAGCCGATACGATTGTTCGATCAGCTCGATTTCCCGCTTTTTCCGTTCCTGTTGTTCCTGCTCACCGATGACGACTAAATCGCTGCACGGAGCGTCCGCGACGAGGCGCACATCTTCACCATACAAAATCGCTTCCCACTCGCCGTTTTTTTCTTTCATATCAATCACTCGGAACAATAAATCACATTGGTAAGACTTGCGGGCGACAATATCGCCGATTTTAATGACGTCCATCACCGCTCACTCCATTGCATAATCGTTGTCATCCATACGATATGCACGTGCGGACAATAGGTGATAGACGCCTGTTTGGACGGCTTTGGTTGACGAAAAGACCGCTGCCTCCCCAGAGGAGCGCTTTCTTTACGACTCCTTCATTTGCCGAAAAGCGGTGCCAACGCGTTGCTTAATGAAGCAAACTCAGCGATGTCAAGCGTCTCTCCGCGGCGGCGCGGGTCAATGCCCAAAGCAACGAGCACTCGTTCAATTTGCTCTTTGTTCTCTTTTCCTCCCGGCAAATTGTTTGTTAAGTTGTTGAACAGCGTTTTGCGGCGCTGAGCGAAGCTTGCCCGCACCACTTGGAAAAACACGACCTCATCTTCGACAACAACAGGCGGATGCTGCCGCTTCACAAGCCGGATGACAGCAGAATCAACGTTCGGCTTCGGCATAAAGACGGTGCGCGGCACCGTCATGACGACTTCCGCTTCGGTATAATACTGCACAGCGATCGTCAGCGAGCCGTAATCTTTCGTCCCCGGCTTAGCGGCAAGACGGTCGGCGACTTCTTTTTGCAGCATGACGACCATACCGCGGATGGGCAGCCGATCGGTGAGCAGCTTCATAATGATCGGTGTCGTCACATAATAAGGTAAGTTGGCGACGACCATCCGGTCGCTTACATCAGCTAATTCCTCGGCAATGACGGCACGCAAGTCGGCCTTTAATACATCTTGGTGAAAGATGCGCACATTGTCATAAGGAGACAGCGTGTCGGCCAAAATCGGCAGCAGCCGGCCGTCGATTTCAAAAGCGACGACTTTTTTCGCCCGCCGCGCCAATTGTTCAGTCAACGCTCCGATGCCCGGTCCGATTTCAATCGCTCCTGTATCAGGGGAGATGTCGGCGACATCCACGATTTTCCGCAAAATATTCGCATCAATTAAAAAATTTTGCCCAAGGCTCTTTTTAAACGAAAAGCCATATCGCTCCAAAATTTCTTTCGTCCGCCCCGGTGTTGCAATATCTTTATACATCGTCCGCCTCCTCCTGCATCACGTGCGCTAACGCCGTATAAAAAGCATCACGGGAAATGCGGAACACTTGCAGCCGCTTATGAAACTGCCGACCGTTCGCATAGCCGATTTTCAGCTCCTCGCCGAGGCGCTGCCGCCGCCGGCGCGCCATCGCGCCGCCGATCAACCCAGCCTCGATCAGTTCAGCAAACGTAATTTCTTCCTTCCAATCCGACGCCTCTTCATACACGTTGGCAAGCGCCTGACGGATTTCGTCAGGGGACGCGTGCTCAACACCGATTCCTTTGCCGTTTTTCGCTTTGGCCGCCTCGCGCGGCAAAAAGGCATGCTTGCACCCCGGCACCTGTTCGGCAATCGTGCGGCGAATTTTTTCGCCGGGAAAATCGGGATCGGTAAAAATGATCACGCCGCGGCGCTCTTTCGCCAGCTTGATCCGCTCAATGACATCCGCGCCCACTGCTGCTCCGTTTGTCTCGATTGTATCGGCATCGACGGCGCGCCGGATCGCCGCCGTATCATCTTTTCCTTCCACAACGATCACTTCTTTGATCTTCATCCTCCCAATTGCAGAAACAATGGAATCGTCCCTTTTTCCTATTTCTGCAAATCCTCCTTTCCGGTAAAATCAAAAGTAAGGCGAATCATCGCCGAAAGCCGCTTCATTCCCTTATTATTTTTTGAATTTCGCTGAAACTTTTTTCCGTTTGCATCGTCTAACTTAGCAGAAACGGCGCGCATTGTCGCGGCACAATGCCATTATAGCGAAAAAAAGCAGAGGGAAAAAACCCTCCGCTTCGTTCTTCCATCGCATCTCTATGGCAATACCCGTATTTTCACGCGCTTTCTGCCCCAACGAAACGCATCCGACCGTTCTGGGAAAAACACATCAATTTTATATCCGCGGATGCCTGAACCGGTGTCAGCGGCAATAGCATATCCGTATCCTTCCACATACACTTTCGACCCGAGGGGGATGATGGACGGGTCGACCGCAATCACTTTAGCGGAAGGATTTTTGCGCAAGTTGATGCCCGTGCTTGTTATGCCTGAACAGCCTGCACAATAGGCAGTGTAGGCGGTGGCGGTGACGTAAAATTCCTTCGCGGCATGGTCCGAGCCGCGCGAGGACGGGCGGTCGGGCGCGGCAGCCGAGCGCACCGTTTTCGTGCCGATGGCGACAATGCGCGCCTTGCTTTCTTTTAGCGTTTTCGCAGCGATCAGTTTGCGCGCCGTTTCTTTGCCGTTTTCCAATGTCACCTCATACGTTTTTTGAACCGTCCCTTTTTCTCCAGGCTGAATGACGCGCCGCTCTCCTTTCGGCAATGAGTCGTCCCGTTTTGTCACCACGGCAAAGTCGACGGGTTCTTCCACTACATCGGTGACTTTTTTTACTCGGATCACACAAATAGTCATCTGTTCTTTGACCATTTCGTGCAAGGAGGGCTCTATCCGATCGAGTCGACCTAGCTGAATCCCTTGCTGCTTCAAAAAGTCAGCGACCGTAGTCGAAGTTGTCCATACCTGCTGTTGTTTACCGCCGACATTGACGTGGACTGGAAACGCCTTTTCAACGCCAATGTCCATGCCTTTTTGAATTTTCGCCGAAAGCGCCGGCTCCACTTTGTCATACGGCCCAACCGCCACGTGCTGCGAACGGAGCAGCTCCGCGACTGTATCGGCTGTCGTCCATATCTTTTTCTTTTTTCCATTGACCGTCAGCGTCACTTCTTTGCTCGCTTCCCAAACAATATGGAGATCGTCGGTGATCGGCGAATGCAAGGACGGATAAACATAATCTTCTTTGCGCGGCTGAATGTTTTGCTCCGCAAGCAGTTCTTTCACCGTTTTTGCATGAGTGCGAATTTCTTGTTTGTTTCCGTTTTTGATCAGCGTCACATCGTCTTTGGCCATCTCATATCCAGCAACCCCTGTCGTCGCGGAGATGGCGAGAAACCCGCCCGCTGTGACGGTCACGTTTTTCCTCCATAAGTCCAGCCATTTCCTCCCATTCGGCAACATCAGATGAACGCCTCCTTTTTCTACGGAATTCCCCTCTCCCTTTAACATGTACGCACGAGCATACTCTATTATGCAGAAAATTCAGTGAAAAAGGAAGGAAGACTTGTCGACACGCGGTTGGCCCATATCGGCTGAATTTGTAGAATTTTATCGTCTTCGCCGCACCTTCGACAAGCTTCCCCGCTGTTCGACGCCTAATTTTAGCGGTCGATGGCGAACAATTTTTTGGCATTTTCCGCCGTTGTTTCCGCTACTTCGGCAAAAGAAATGTTTTTGATCTGTGCGATCGCTTCGGCAACGTATTTGACATAGCTCGGCTCGTTTCGTTTGCCGCGGAAAGGGTGAGGCGTTAAATATGGACAGTCGGTTTCGATCAATAAATGGCTGAGCGGAATCTCCTTCGCCACTTCCTTCGGTTTTTTCGCATTTTTAAACGTGACCGGCCCGCCAAGGGAAATGAGAAAATTCATGTCCATGCACTGTTTGGCCACCTCGACGCTGCCGCTGAAACAATGCATAATTCCGCCCACTTCGGCGGCGTTTTCCTCTTGCAAAATTTTTAAAATATCCGCCGTCGCCTCACGGTTATGAATAATGATCGGCAACTTCACCTTTTTAGCCAGCCGGATTTGCTGCCGGAACACCTCTTGTTGCACGTCTTTCGGCGATTTATCCCAATGGTAGTCAAGCCCCATCTCGCCGAGCGCCACGACTTTCCGATGAGCGGCGAGATGTTCAATCATCTGCAAATCATCGTCCGTCATCTCGATCGCATCGACCGGATGCCAGCCAACCGCCGCATAAATAAACGGATACCGCTCGGCCAGCTCGATCGCCCGATCGATCGTCGGACGGTCAAACCCGACGACGACAATGTGTGAAACCCCTTCATCGCGGGCGCGTTCAATGACTTGTTCCAAATCTTCTTCGTATTGAACTGCATTCAAATGTGCGTGCGTATCAAACAGCATACGAATGCCCTCTTTTCCACCTTGATGTTAAGTGTAGCATAGAAATTGGTTACATACGTCACATTTCGTTAACATTTCCATTACAAAATAGCGACAAGGAGGTGTCAAGCGCAACACCCCCCTGCCAAGCAAACAGTTATTTGATTTTCGTTCCATTCGGCACGTGTTGATCAACCGTCGCCACCGAAAATTCCCCTCCGCTGCCTCCGGCTAGAATCATGCCTTCCGACCATTCTCCCCGCAGCTTAGTCGGTTTTAAATTGGCGACGCAAATGACTTTTTTGCCGACGAGTTCTTCGGGCTTGTAAAATTCTGCGATGCCGGAGATCACTTGCCGCTTCTCGCCGCCAAGGTCAAGCTGAAGCTTCAACAGCTTATCGGCGTTTTTCATCCGTTCGGCATGGATGACTTCAGCGACGCGCAAATCGATTTTGGCGAACTCGTCAATCGAAATTTCGGCCGCCTCCGCTGCTTTTTTTTCCTCTTTTACCGGCTCGGCGGCGGGTTTGCCCCCTTGCATATGCGCCTTAATGTACTCCACTTCCGCTTCGATGTCGAGGCGCGGGAAGAGCGGTTCTCCCTTTTGCACTTTTGTCCCTTCCGGAATGAGGCCGAAATCGTACAAGCTGTCCCATTCTTTCAATGAATGATCAGTGATGCCGAGCTGAGCGAACATACGCTCCGGCGTGCGCGTCAAAAACGGCTGGAGCAGCACCGCCGTATGGCGGAGCGATTCAGCCAAGTGGGTCATGACGGCGGCAAGCTCGTCCCGCTTCTGTTCGTCTTTCGCCAATACCCATGGCTGCGTTTCATCGATGTATTTGTTCGTCCGGCTAATTAACTGCCAAACAGCGGCGAGCGCGACGGAAAACTCCATTTCCTCCATCGCTTCTTCATATTGACGCACCACTTCGCGCGCCGTTTGTGCCAACTCTTGGTCAAACGGTGTTTTCGGCCCGTGGTATGGCGGAATAACGCCGTCGAAATATTTTTCGATCATCGCCACGGTGCGGTGCAGCAAGTTGCCTAAATCGTTGGCCAAGTCATAGTTGATACGCTCAATAAATCCTTCCGGGGTAAACACGCCATCAGCGCCGAACGGCACTTCCCGCAGCAAATAATAGCGGAGCGCATCAAGTCCATACCGGTCGATGAGCGTTACTGGATCGACGACATTGCCTTTCGATTTCGACATTTTCCCGTCTTTCATGAGCAGCCAGCCATGGCCGAATACTTTTTTCGGCAGCGGCAAGCCGAGCGCCATCAACATAATCGGCCAATAAATCGTATGGAAACGGACGATTTCTTTGCCGACCAAATGGACGTCCGCCGGCCAATATTTGCGAAACTTTTCATCGTTGTCCGTGCCGTAGCCGAGTGCTGTGATATAGTTGGCAAGCGCGTCGATCCAGACATAGATGACATGCTTCGGATTGCCTGGCACTTTAATGCCCCAATCGAACGTCGTCCGCGACACAGCCAAATCCTCAAGCCCCGGCTTAATGAAGTTGTTGATCATCTCATTTTTCCGCGATTCCGGTTGGATAAAATCGGGATTTTCTCCGTAATATTGCAACAAGTGATCGACGTATTTGCTCATCCGGAAGAAATAGGACTCTTCTTTCACTTTCTCAACAGGCCGGCCGCAGTCCGGACAGTTGCCGTCCACAAGCTGCCGCTCAGTGTAAAACGATTCGCAAGGCGTACAATACCACCCTTCATATTCGCCCAAGTAAATATCACCTTGTTCGACAAGACGGGTGAAAATTTGTTCGACGACTTTTTTATGCCGCTCCTGCGTTGTGCGAATAAAATCGTCGTAGGAAATGTCGAGCTTCTTCCATAGCTCCTGAATGCCAGCGACGATCTCATCGACGTATTGCTGCGGCGTTACTCCTTTTTCTTCCGCCTTGCGCTGAATTTTTTGCCCATGCTCATCGGTGCCGGTCAAATACATGACATCGTAGCCGCGCATCCGTTTATAGCGAGCCATGGCGTCCCCCGCCACCGTTGTGTAAGCATGACCGATATGCAGGCGGTCGCTCGGGTAATAAATCGGCGTCGTCAAATAAAACGTTTTTTTCTCCATCGGTTAGGCCCCCCCTCGTACTGTTGAGCACAAAAGCCCCCGTCCGGCGACGAGAGCGGCGTTACTTCTATTTTACATAATTTTTTCATTCTACAAAAACATCTATTTCTCGTGGGCTGAAAAAATATACCCAAACCGGCAAAAATACGGCCGCGTTTTCAACCATCGCTGCGAATTTGTTATACAAGGATAGAGTTTAGATGGACAAATTCATTCGTTTTCTCCTTATCTTTCTAAACAAACTTTTTTTGAAATAACAATATACATTTTTTTTAAATTTTACATATTAAAGGATTGACGCTTAATGGAAACACTGATATGATTAGGTTGTAGGAAATTTGTCGAATATTGACGAATAAACGACAAAAAACTTTTTTGCGGAGAGGAGAATCGACGATGAAATCGACAGGGATCGTGCGTAAAGTCGATGAGTTAGGCCGCGTCGTCATTCCAATCGAGCTGCGACGTACGTTGGATATTAACGAAAAAGATGCGTTGGAAATTTATGTTGACGATGACCGCATCATTTTGAAAAAGTATAAGCCGAACATGACGTGTGTCGTCACCGGCGAAGTATCGGACGACAACTTCAAACTGGCCGGCGGCAAAATCATTTTAAGCCGCGAAGGCGCGGAAATTTTGCTGCAGGAGATCCAACAGCATCTAGAAGCAGCAGGCAAAGAAAAAGAATAAAAAAGTTTCTCTGGCTTCAGAGAAACTCTTTTTTTTCTTCTTCTTGCTGTTGATGATACTGCCGATAAACGTCGCGTTTCGACATATTTCGATCACTGGCCGCCTGTTTCACCGCCTCCTTGACGGAAAGGCTGTGCTCGCGAATATAATAATCGACATGTTCGACGAGCGAAAGCGGCTGCCACCATTCCTCTCCCTCTTGCTCTTGTTTATTCCCGTCTCGCGCCCCTTCGACAATGAGGCAAAATTCGCCGCGGATGTCATGTTCTTCCGCCCAAGCGGCCACATCACGTAAATCGCCACGGATGAACTCCTCAAACCGTTTCGTCAACTCGCGGCCAAGAGCGATGCGCCGATTGCCGAATATATCATACATGAGAGCGAGCGTTTCTTTCAAGCGGTGGGGCGCCTCATAAAAAATTAACGTCTCCGCCGCTGTTTTTAATGACAGCAGCTGCTCTTTTTTCTCTTTTTTCGCCCGTTCCAAAAAGCCGACAAACAAAAAACGGTCCGTGGGCAGCCCGGAGGCGACAAGCGCTGTCAATGCTGCGTTCGCTCCAGGAAGAGGGACGACGCGGCAGCGCTCGGCAAGCGCCGCAGCAATAAGCTCATAGCCCGGATCGGAAATGCCGGGCATCCCGGCGTCGCTCACCAATGCCACCGTTTTTCCTTCCTTCAGCCATTCGACAAGCTGCCGGCCGCTCGCGTATTTATTATGCTCATGGTAGCTGACGAGCGGCGTATGAATGCCGAAATGGGCGAGCAGCTTTTTCGTCTGCCTTGTGTCCTCGGCGGCGATGACGTCAGCTTCCTGAAGCGTCCTAACCGCACGAAACGTCATATCCTCCAAATTGCCGATCGGCGTCGGCACGATGTATAGCGTCCCTTGCTCCGTTTGTTCGGTAAAACTTTTTTGCTGCCAAAGCATCCTTGTTCCGCCCCTTTAAGATGAAATAATGCCATATAAGATCCGCTTCGTCTCCTCGGTATATTCGTTATTCTCATCATACACGACAAGCGGTGGCAACACTTTTAAGTCCGGGCTTGCATCTTTTGTCCCTTCAATTAAAATCATGTTCGCCTCTTTGCCCTCTTTCGGGTACACAAAGCGGAGCCGTTTCGGCTCAAGACGGTATTGGCGCATGAGCGTCACAAGGTCAAGCAGCCGCCCGGGCCGGTGGACGAACGCCGCCTTCCCTCCTTGCTTCAACAGCTGGCTGCTGACTCGAATCACATCCTCTAGGGTGCAATAAATTTCATGGCGGGCGATGGCGATATGTTCATTTTTGCTCAATTCGTCTTTGCCGACTGCTGGAAAATACGGGGGATTGCACGTGACGACATCGTACCGGCTGTAACCGATCCGTTGCGGCGCTTCTTTAATGTCGCCGTGTATGATCTCGATTTGTCCTTCAAGCCCGTTGTATTGCACGCTTCGCCTCGCCATGTCGCAAAGCCGTTCTTGAATTTCGATGCCGATGATTGTCCCTTTTGTTCGCCGGCTCAACAAGAGGGGAATCACCCCGTTGCCCGTGCACAAATCAACAATCTGCCCCTTTTGAATCGGCATATAGGCAAAATGAGCAAGGAGCACGGCATCAAGGGAAAACGAAAATACAGATGGACTTTGAATGATGCGGAGCTCTTCGTTAAACAAATAATCGAGCCGTTCATCCTCGTACAATTCCACCATGACGCACGATCCTCCATTGAAAAAAATAACCTTTCCGAAATGGAAAGGGTGGCGCTGCCTTTAGTTTTTGTTCAAAAACGACAAGCAAAACAAACAATCGCCCTCGGTTCGAATGCTTCCGTAATGAATGTGACAAATATGAAACCCTTCTTGGTAAAGGCGGGCTAAATTGTCATACCCTTCGCCAATGTCGATGAGTTTTTTGCCATGTTTATCCCCTTTTCGTTTGCCTTCTTCCCATGCTTCTGACAATTGTTCAAGCCGACGGCGCAAATGAGCATTTTCGATTTGCAACCGGTGATTCTCTTCTAACAGCTCCGTTACGCGCTGTTTCAGCTGCACCAGCTCGCGGTAAAAATAACTAAGTTGCTCTTCCATATTGACCACTGATCGAAACACTTCTTTTTTATCTACTTTTTCCACTGGCCCCACCCCAAATTAATCTGCGACGCGAATGGACAACGTCCCATTTTTCATCAGCTCATCAAGTGTATATTCGACGACCCTCCCGAATTCTGGAAGCTCGATTTGCAGCACCCGCTCTAAAATGTTCAAGCCGACAACTTTGCCGAAGCCGTGCGGTGTTTCGACATATTCCCCTAAATCCGGGAGTTGTTCTTTCGCCGTCTCATACTCTTCGTTTTCATATTTCAGGCAACACATCAGCCGGCCGCACAGCCCGGAAATCTTCGTCGGATTGAGCGACAAGTTTTGATCTTTCGCCATTTTGATCGACACCGGTTCAAAATCGCCTAAAAACGTCGAACAACAAAGCATGCGGCCGCACGGCCCGATGCCGCCAAGCATTTTCGCCTCGTCGCGCACCCCGATTTGCCGCAGCTCAATGCGCGTGCGGAAAATCGACGCTAAGTCCTTCACAAGCTCGCGGAAATCGACGCGCCCATCGGCAGTGAAATAAAAGATCACTTTATTGCGGTCAAACGTATATTCCACATCGATGAGCTTCATTTCAAGCCCGTGCTCCTCCACTTTGCGCAAGCAAATGTCATACGCCTCGCGCGCCGCCTTTTTGTTTTCTTCCACAACCCATTTATCTTTCTCATTCGCCACACGGATCACTTTTTTGAGCGGCATCACGATGTCGTTTTCGTCGACTTGTTTATTGGCGATGACGACTTTTCCGTACTCAATGCCGCGCGCCGTCTCGACAATGACGAATTCGCCGACGGGAATAACGGCATCGCCAGGGTCAAAATAATAAATTTTCCCTGCTTTTTTAAAACGAACGCCGACTACCGTATACAACGGCTCTCCCTCCTTTACCGCTTTAATTGAAGAACGAGCTGCTCAACAAGCAACGCCGTGCTCATATTCGTTGTATTTAAACGCGTTTTTGATTGTAAAATCGCTTCCATGCCAGCCACAATCCGCCGCTGCGGGCAAGCAAGCGCCCATCGTTGCAGGCAGTCCAGCTGATCGCGGTATAACACGCTGTCCATTTGCCCGGTTTGAATATGCAACAAATCGCGGTATAAATATAAAAGCAAATCAAGTCCAAGGTCAAGCTGATGGTTTTCCAAAAAATGCGGAAACAAGCGATCGTGGATGAAAAACAAAAGCTGCAGCTCCGGCTTGCCCAGCATCTCATACCATTGTAGCACTAATGTTCGCGACTCGGCAAACCAACTATCTTGGGCAAGCGCCAGTGCTTCCTCGAAGCTGTTTGTCAAATGGGCAGCCAACAGCGCCAACGGCAACGGCACGTGCTCCTCGACAAGTGCCTGGGCGAGCTCTGCCGGCGGCAACGGCCGGAACGAAAGCACTTGACAGCGGGAAACGATCGTCCCTAGCAGGCGGTGGTATTGCTCAGTCAGCAATACCGCCACCGTCCCCAAATGCGGCTCTTCCAAAAATTTCAGAAGGCTGTTGGCAGCGCTTGTCGTCATTTGATCAGCGTGCTCAACGATGTACATTTTTTTATCCGACTCGACCGCTGTTTTCGAGAACTCTTGCTGCAGCCATTCGATTTGTTCCTTTTTGATTGATCCTCCATCTGGGCCGATCACCCGGACGTCGGGGTGGTTGCCGGAGTCAATGCGCCGGCAGTTGCGGCACTCTAGACATGGGGAAACTCCGATTGGGGACAGACAAAACAAACGTTTCGCCAACAACAAACTGGCCGCTTTTTTGCCCGTCCCCCGCTGCCCCTCAAACAAATACGCATGAGAAATCCGTCCTTTTTCCAAGCCGCTTTGCAGCATTTTCGCCACCACCGGCTGGCGTTTCGCTAGCTGTTCCCATCGCATCGCTATCACTCTTCCTTAATTTCTTATTTCTATTCTATCATGTCCGCTAGGAATCATCACGGTCGGATTCATGGAAATAGCGCTGTCATCTTCCTTTCAAGCGGGAAAGGACCGCGGCCGTTGTTTGGGCGAATACATCATCAAGCGGGCGGTTCGCGTCGATGACGACAATGCGGTCGGCAAACCGTCTGGCGAGTTCCCGATACCCTTCTCGCACCTTCTCATGAAAAGACAACGTTTCAAGGTCAAGCCGATTCACTTCTCGGCCGCGGTTTCGCCGGATTCGTTCAAGCCCAATTTGCGGATCGATATCAAAATAAATCGTCAACGACGGCATATATCCATCAATAGCGAACTCATTAATTTTCCATACTTCTTCAATGCCAAGCCCGCGGGCAAATCCCTGGTAGGCGAGGGAACTATCAACAAACCGGTCGCAAAGGACGACGCACCCAGCCTCAAGCGCCGGCACGATTTTCTCAAGCAAATGTTGCCGGCGCGCCGCCGCATATAAAAGCGCCTCCGTCCGCCCGTCCATTTCCGTATAATCACGGTTTAAAATGATTGAGCGAATCGCCTCGGCAATGCGCACCCCGCCCGGTTCCCTCGTCGCCACGACGTCAATCCCCCGCTCACGCAACAACGACTCCAATTTGCTGATCATCGTCGTTTTGCCGGCTCCTTCCGGCCCTTCAAACGAAAAAAAGCATCCGTTCACCACTCGCGGCATCCTTTCCATCCTTCCTATTCGTATACAACCAACTGACCATCTTTCAGCCGACTTCCGCCTTGTATGTGCGCCCGCTGACAAAGAAGCTGGCGAATCTGTTCAATATGGCCGCGGCCGATCCGCTCTCCAACCCACACGAGCGGCACCCCAGGCGGATATGGAATGACCGTTTCCGCTGCTATATGTCCTTCAGCATCCTCGAGCGCCACAGCTTTTGTCCGCAAATGGCGCAGTTCATTATACGGGACTAAAACCGATAGCGGCGGTCCGAGAAAAGGTGAAGCGTCACACACCGGCGCCTCGCCATCTGGCAAATCGCGCCACGCTCGTTTGATTTTCTCCGTTGCTTCCTGAAGGCGCCCGGTTACCGCCAGCGGGCAAACGAAAAGCACGTTCATTCGATCAGCAAGCTCGACAAACACCCCTTCGCGCTCAAGCCAACGCTGCAGTTCATACCCGGTCAAGGAACAGCGCGTCTGCACCGTTACTTTCAGCGGGTCGGTCTGTACGCCAAAATGGCGGGAACAAACGACTGCCACCCCGTCAATATCGGCCAGGACTGCCTTAAACTTCTCAATTTCTGCCACGATCGCCGCCGCATCGCTTTTTGAAAGCTGGGCGACATAATTCCGCGCCAAATCGAGCGACGCCATAATCGGGTAAGACGGGCTGCTTGACTGAAACAACTGCAAAAAATATTTCAACCGTTCAAGATCAACCCGCTCGCTGTTTACATGCAAAAACGCTCCCATCGTCATCGCCGGCAACGTTTTATGCGCCGACTGCACGACGACATCGGCACCATAGCGAAGCGCCGATGTCGGAAAAGGGGGGCCGACAACGAAATGGGCGCCATGCGCCTCATCAACCAGCACCGGAATGCCATGTTCATGAACTAGGCGGACGATTTCTGTCAAATCGGCGGCCATTCCATAATAATTTGGATTCGTCAATACAACCGCAGCAACATCATCATGAAGCGCCAACGCCTCTTTGACCGTTTCAGGACGAATGTGCGAAGCGACACACACATCACGATCAAACTCGGGAGCAAGTAGAACAGGAGTGGCCTCCATGAGTTGCAATGCATGCATCACCGATTTATGGCAATTGCGTTGTACAATCACTTTCTTCCTCTTTCCATCACACACGGTGGCGATCATTGCCAAATTCCCTGCCGTCGAACCGTTCACAAGGAAAAACGTCTCCCTAACGCCATACAGCTCCGCCGCCAGCTCCTGCGCCTCGGCAATCACCGACTCAGGATGATGCAAATCATCCAAGCCGGAAATTTCCGTCGCATCCAACGCCAACAGCGGCGCAAACATCTCTCTCCCTTGTTCAGGAAACAAAGCGCCGTATTTATGTCCCGGCACGTGAAACGAAACCGGGCGGCGCGCCCAATGGTGCACGAGAGCGTCATATAAAGGAGTTTTCGTTTGATCCATCATCATCCTCTTTCCTTGCTGTCTGTCCCAGAACGGCCATCATCCGGGCAGACTGCCGAAATGCATGGGATATGCAGGAGAAACATCAAACATATAGTATCACAAACGCCCGAAAAAACGCACGAGTTGCGTCAATCGCAAATAAAAACAGGCCCAAATGCAGGCCCTGATTACGAGTGAATTTTCGATGTAAACATTTTACGCAGCTGCCGCACATAAAACGAGTAGTTCGGGTCGTCCGTATTCGTTTGCACAATCGCCTGGTTGCAGTCCAAACAAAGAAAATGGCCAAAAAGGAAAATCCCTTCCTTTTTTTCCTGTTCACAAACGATGCATACATGTTCGCGTTGATTCCGGTCTGCTATTGATGTCCTCACGCTCTCCACCTCCCATCCTCTATGTTTCCCACATTGCTAACATTCTATACTAATAGATGAAAGGAAGAGAGACATTGAGCGGGTCCTTATCGTTTTTTCCTCAAAAAACGAAAGCAGCCAATTGCACCAATGCAACTGGCTGCTCGTTTATTGCCTAGCAGCGACCTACTCTTGCAGGGGCGCTGGCCCCAACTACCATCGGCGCTGGAGGGCTTAACTTCCGTGTTCGGGATGGGAACGGGTGTTTCCCCTCCGCCATAGCCACTAGGCAAGCATTTTGATTTTGACATCATTTATTATACTTAAAAAATAAACAATGTCAAGAAGGAAATTCATTCCTTCAAAACTAGATAACCGTCGGAAGAAGCCGCTCATAGGTCAAGCCCTCGATCGATTAGTATCCGTCAGCTCCACGTGTCGCCACGCTTCCACCTCGGACCTATCGACCTCGTCATCTTCGAGGGATCTTACCCGCTTTGCGCGGTGGGAAATCTCATCTTGAGGGGGGCTTCACGCTTAGATGCTTTCAGCGCTTATCCCGTCCGCACATAGCTACCCAGCGGTGCCCCTGGCGGGACAACTGGTACACCAGCGGTGCGTCCATCCCGGTCCTCTCGTACTAAGGACAGCTCCTCTCAAATTTCCTCCGCCCGCGACGGATAGGGACCGAACTGTCTCACGACGTTCTGAACCCAGCTCGCGTACCGCTTTAATGGGCGAACAGCCCAACCCTTGGGACCGACTACAGCCCCAGGATGCGATGAGCCGACATCGAGGTGCCAAACCTCCCCGTCGATGTGGACTCTTGGGGGAGATCAGCCTGTTATCCCCGGGGTAGCTTTTATCCGTTGAGCGATGGCCCTTCCATGCGGAACCACCGGATCACTAAGCCCGACTTTCGTCCCTGCTCGACCTGTCCGTCTCGCAGTCAAGCTCCCTTGTGCCTTTGCACTCTCCGAATGATTTCCAACCATTCTGAGGGAACCTTTGGGCGCCTCCGTTACCTTTTGGGAGGCGACCGCCCCAGTCAAACTGCCCGCCTGACACTGTCTCCCACCCCGCTAAGGGGTGCGGGTTAGAATTTCAATACCGCCAGGGTGGTATCCCACCGCCGCCTCCACCGAAGCTGGCGCTCCGGCTTCCCAGGCTCCCACCTATCCTGTACAAGCGATACCAAAATTCCATATCAGGCTGCAGTAAAGCTCCACGGGGTCTTTCCGTCCTGTCGCGGGTAACCTGCATCTTCACAGGTAGTATAATTTCACCGGGTCTCTCGTTGAGACAGCGCCCAAGTCGTTACACCTTTCGTGCGGGTCGGAACTTACCCGACAAGGAATTTCGCTACCTTAGGACCGTTATAGTTACGGCCGCCGTTTACTGGGGCTTCGGTTCGCACCTTCGCTTCCGCTAAGCGCTCCCCTTAACCTTCCAGCACCGGGCAGGTGTCAGCCCCTATACGTCGCCTTTCGGCTTCGCAGAGACCTGTGTTTTTGATAAACAGTCGCTTGGGCCTTTTCACTGCGGCTCTTCCAGGCTCTTCACCCGAAAGAGCACCCCTTCTCCCGAAGTTACGGGGTCATTTTGCCGAGTTCCTTAACGAGAGTTCTCCCGCGCGCCTTAGGATTCTCTCCTCGCCTGCCTGTGTCGGTTTGCGGTACGGGCACCTCTTCCCTCGCTAGAGGCTTTTCTTGGCAGTGTGAAATCGGGGACTTCCGGAATGCTCCGTCGCCGTCACCGCTTGGCCTTGCAATCCGCGGATTTGCCTGCGGATCAGCCTCACGGCTTGGACAGGCTCTTCCAGCCGCCTGCTCGCCCTATCCTCCTGCGTCCCCCCATCGCTCAAACGGGAAGAAGGTGGTACAGGAATCTCCACCTGTTGTCCATCACCTACGCCTTTCGGCCTCGGCTTAGGTCCCGACTAACCCTGAGCGGACGAACCTTCCTCAGGAACCCTTAGGCTTTCGGCGCAGAGGATTCTCACCTCTGTTTTCGCTACTCATACCGGCATTCTCACTTCTAAGCGCTCCACCAGTCCTTCCGGTCTGGCTTCTCTGCCCTTAGAACGCTCCCCTACCGATGACCAACGGTCATCCCGCAGCTTCGGCGGCACGTTTAGCCCCGGTACATTTTCGGCGCAGAGCCACTCGACCAGTGAGCTATTACGCACTCTTTCAATGGTGGCTGCTTCTAAGCCAACATCCTGGTTGTCTTGGCAACTCCACATCCTTTTCCACTGAACGTGCACTTCGGGGCCTTAGCTGGCGGTCTGGGCTGTTCCCCTCTCGACCACGGATCTTATCACTCGCAGTCTGACTCCCGGGCATAAGTCGTTGGCATTCGGAGTTTGACTGGGTTCGGTAACCCGGTTGGGGCCCCTAGCCCAATCAGTGCTCTACCTCCAACACTCTTAAACCCGAGGCTAGCCCTAAAGCTATTTCGGGGAGAACCAGCTATCTCCAAGTTCGATTGGCATTTCACCCCTACCCACACCTCATCCCCGCACTTTTCAACGTGCGTGGGTTCGGGCCTCCAGCCGGTGTTACCCGGCCTTCACCCTGGACATGGGTAGATCACCTGGTTTCGGGTCGACGACGACGTACTTGACGCCCTCTTCAGACTCGCTTTCGCTGCGGCTCCGCCTCTTCGGCTTAACCTCGCACGCCATCGTCACTCGCCGGTTCATTCTACAAAAGGCACGCCATCACCCATCAACGGGCTCTGACTACTTGTAGGCACACGGTTTCAGGTTCTCTTTCACTCCCCTCCCGGGGTGCTTTTCACCTTTCCCTCACGGTACTGGTGCACTATCGGTCACTAGGGAGTATTTAGCCTTGGGAGATGGTCCTCCCTGCTTCCGACGGGATTCCCCGTGTCCCGCCGTACTCAGGATCCGCTCGGGAGGGAACGAAGTTTCGACTACAGGGCTCTCACCTTCTCCGGCCGGCCGTTCCAGACCGGTTCGTCTACCCCGTTCCTTTCTCACTCCCATCGTGAGCGGTCCTACAACCCCAAGAGGACATGCCTCTTGGTTTGGGCTGTTCCCGTTTCGCTCGCCGCTACTCAGGGAATCGCATTTGCTTTCTTCTCCTCCGGGTACTAAGATGTTTCAGTTCCCCGGGTGTGCCCTCCATGCCCTATGGATTCAGGCATGGATACTGCCCCATTACGGACAGTGGGTTCCCCCATTCGGACATCTCCGGATCTACGCTTGCTTACAGCTCCCCGGAGCGTTTCGGCGTTTGCCCCGTCCTTCATCGGCTCCTAGTGCCAAGGCATCCACCGTGCGCCCTTTCCAGCTTAACCTAAAGCGTCTCGGCTTCTTCCTGTCTAGCTTCGGCTCGCCGCCGCTCGGGGTCAAATAACCTTCGCCTTCGGGATTAGAAATCCCTGCAGACGAAGAACATTTGCCCGTCGCGGCGAAACGCTCGCCTCCGCTTTTCCGGTTATCTAGTTTTCAAGGAACGAAGCGACTGCCTTGAGTCTGCTTCCTTGCGGCTTTGTGCCGAGGAACCCCACTTCTCTGAACCTGCTCGCAGACGCAGGCACAGGCGCAAAGCAACTACGTTGAAACAGCTTCTTTGCAGTCTTGCGCCGAGGAATTCGGCTTCTCCGAATCCGCTTGTAGACGCAGACGCAAGGGTATTGAGGAAAATGTTGGTTTCCTAAAAACAAAATCATTTCTCTTACCTTGATATGGTGGAGCCTATCGGGATCGAACCGATGACCTCCTGCTTGCAAAGCAGGCGCTCTCCCAGCTGAGCTAAGGCCCCATCCAATGGGCCTAAGTGGACTTGAACCACCGACCTCACGCTTATCAGGCGTGCGCTCTGACCAGCTGAGCTATAGGCCCATATCCACATTGCAAGGAACGATAAGTTCCCTCAAAACTAAACAAAACAGCAAGCGCCATTATAATCAAACTATTCGATTTTGTCAATAACATCCTTAGAAAGGAGGTGATCCAGCCGCACCTTCCGGTACGGCTACCTTGTTACGACTTCACCCCAATCACTTGCCCCACCTTCGGCGGCTGGCTCCCGAAACGGGTTGCCTCACCGACTTCGGGTGTTGCAAGCTCTCGTGGTGTGACGGGCGGTGTGTACAAGGCCCGGGAACGTATTCACCGCGGCATGCTGATCCGCGATTACTAGCGATTCCGGCTTCATGCAGGCGAGTTGCAGCCTGCAATCCGAACTGAGAGCGGCTTTTTGGGATTCGCTCCCCCTCGCGGGTTCGCAGCCCTTTGTACCGCCCATTGTAGCACGTGTGTAGCCCAGGTCATAAGGGGCATGATGATTTGACGTCATCCCCACCTTCCTCCGACTTGTCGCCGGCAGTCCCTCTAGAGTGCCCAACCGAATGCTGGCAACTAGAGGCGAGGGTTGCGCTCGTTGCGGGACTTAACCCAACATCTCACGACACGAGCTGACGACAACCATGCACCACCTGTCACCCTGTCCCCCCGAAGGGGGAACGCCCAATCTCTTGGGTTGTCAGGGGATGTCAAGACCTGGTAAGGTTCTTCGCGTTGCTTCGAATTAAACCACATGCTCCACCGCTTGTGCGGGCCCCCGTCAATTCCTTTGAGTTTCAGCCTTGCGGCCGTACTCCCCAGGCGGAGTGCTTATCGCGTTAGCTGCAGCACTAAAGGGTGTGACCCCTCTAACACTTAGCACTCATCGTTTACGGCGTGGACTACCAGGGTATCTAATCCTGTTTGCTCCCCACGCTTTCGCGCCTCAGCGTCAGTTGCAGGCCAGAGAGCCGCCTTCGCCACTGGTGTTCCTCCACATCTCTACGCATTTCACCGCTACACGTGGAATTCCGCTCCCCTCTCCTGCACTCAAGTCCCCCAGTTTCCAATGACCCTCCACGGTTGAGCCGTGGGCTTTCACATCAGACTTAAGGGACCGCCTGCGCGCGCTTTACGCCCAATAATTCCGGACAACGCTCGCCCCCTACGTATTACCGCGGCTGCTGGCACGTAGTTAGCCGGGGCTTCCTCGTGAGGTACCGTCACCGCGCCGCCCTCTTCGAACGGCGCTCCTTCGTCCCTCACAACAGAGCTTTACGACCCGAAGGCCTTCTTCGCTCACGCGGCGTCGCTCCGTCAGGCTTTCGCCCATTGCGGAAGATTCCCTACTGCTGCCTCCCGTAGGAGTCTGGGCCGTGTCTCAGTCCCAGTGTGGCCGGTCACCCTCTCAGGCCGGCTACGCATCGTCGCCTTGGTGAGCCGTTACCTCACCAACTAGCTAATGCGCCGCGGGCCCATCCGCAAGTGGCAGCTTGCGCCGCCTTTCAACCCAAGACCATGCGGTCTTCGGTGTTATCCGGTATTAGCTCCGGTTTCCCGGAGTTATCCCGGTCTTGCGGGCAGGTTGCCCACGTGTTACTCACCCGTCCGCCGCTGACCCAACCAGAGCAAGCTCCGATCCGGTCCGCTCGACTTGCATGTATTAGGCACGCCGCCAGCGTTCGTCCTGAGCCAGGATCAAACTCTCCAAAGAAAGTTGATTGGCTTTTGCTTCGGCCAAAACGGCCTCCGCTTTTCTTATGACGCTTGCGTTTTGTTTAGTTTTCAAGGAACTTGTTTATCTTGCACACTCTTATTATTATACATATCATTTACTTTGCTGTCAACATATCTTTCATGAACAGCGACATTTTTCAATATAATGCATTGTCATATAAAAGTCAATAGCTTTTAAACAAAAAAATAAAAGGCATCTTGAATCATAATGCCTATAAAATATATCGGTCAATCACGATTAGCGCTGCCGCTCCAGGGAGGCCAAGAAATCCGCAAACGATTGAGGTGACGAGATTAATCGGAATATGGATGTTAAAATGCCCGCCGATGGCGTTGATAACAAACAGCGCGAGCGCCCCGACGATCAGGCGGATAGCAGCGTAGCCGATCAGGCGAAGCGCTTTGAGACGGGCGCCTACGATAAGCAAAACGGCGATAAGCGCTAGCAACACGGTAATGACGACTTTCGACTCCAACGTTTGAACCCCCTTTTTGCACGCTTGTACTACCAACGTATGAGAAACAGGGGAAAAAAGAACAAAAAAATAAGGAAGTTAACGCACTTCCTTAAGTGTGATGCGGCGGTGCTTCGCTTCGCGGAGGAGGAAAAAATATTTAGCCTCAACGAGTTGCAATGCGTTCAGCACCTCCGGAGACGGATCGACGCTTTTTTCGATGAGTTGTTTCTGCTCAAGCCATTCAGTTCTAGCCTTTTGTAGTTCAGCCATTAACTTTTCATCAAATTGTCTCTTTAGTTTCCCCTTTCGCCGCCATAACAAACCGATCCCCACCTTCTTTCTCTCTATAGCTCACGGCGCCCTTCCAACGCCTTTGATAACGTCACTTCGTCCGCATACTCCAGATCGCCGCCGACCGGCAAGCCATGGGCGATGCGGGTGACTTTGATTCCTGTCGGCTTCAACAGGCGGGAGATGTACATGGCCGTTGCCTCTCCCTCGATGTTCGGGTCGGTCGCTAAAATCACCTCTTGGACCGTCTCATCTTGTAATCGCGTGAGCAGCTCGGCGATTTTAATATCTTCTGGTCCGATGCCTTCCATTGGCGAGATGGCCCCGTGCAACACGTGGTACAGGCCATTGTATTCTTTCATCCTCTCCATGGCGATGACATCTTTCGGATCCTGAACAACGCAAATCGTCGTCCGATCGCGCCGCTCGTCTTTGCAGATGTAGCAAGGATCTGTATCTGTAATATGTCCGCAAATCGTGCAATAATGAATATGTCGCTTGACATCAACGAGCGCTTTGGCAAACTCAAGCACGGTGTCTTCTTTCATCGCCAGCACATGAAATGCAAGGCGGGCAGCCGTTTTCGGGCCGATGCCGGGCAGTTTCATAAAACTGTCAATCAACTTCGATAGCGGTTCTGGATAATGCATACGCCCCCCCTAGAACAACCCTGGAATGTTAAGTCCTTTCGTAAACTGCCCCATCATTTCATTAGCCAACTCATCCGCTTTTTTCAACGCATCGTTTGTCGCTGCCAAAATCAAATCTTGTAGCATTTCGATATCGTCTGGGTCGACGACTTCCTCTTTAATTTTAATTTCCAAAATTTGTTTATGACCGTTAGCGACAACGGTCACCATGCCGCCGCCCGCCGTGCCTTCCACTGTTTTTTCCGCCAACTCTTCCTGCGCTTTTTGCATTTCCTTTTGCATTTTTTGCATTTGTTTTAACATTTTTTGCATATTGCCCATTCCGCCACGCATCATCTCGGCATCCTCCTTTAAACGGTTTATTCTTTAATTTCGATCAGCTCTTCGCCAAACAGCCGCTTCGCTTCAGCGACTAACGGATCTTCTTCGCTTTTTTCCACCTTGGCGTCCTTATTGCGGATGAACTCTTCTCTTATTTTTCCCCATTCTCCCTCCGGAATGGCTACCATTTCAAAACGGCGGTTTGTCAGCTCAAACAAAATCGCTTCGACGTTTTCTTTGACCGAACTTGTGGGATCGGTCGCCATTTTGCAGTGGATTTCGTATTTAAATTTTAATACAAACGCTGAGGCGCTGGCTGCAACCGGCTCGCTCTCTTGCAGCAAGGCAGCGTGCGACACTTTATGCTGCCGTTTCAACGTGTCGAGCACATCCGCCCAGCGTCCTTTCACCAAAGCCAAATCTTCATGCGTCGCCTGTTTCAACAGCTCGTAAATGCGGCCAACCGGGGCTTTATATCCCCCCGTTTTCGTCGGTTTGGACGGTTTTTTCACCGGCTCGGCGGTCGACGGAGGGGCAGGCGGTTGTTCCTTCAGGCGCCGCAATTCCGCCTCCAGCGTTTCAATCCGCTTTATCAACGGTTCCAACTCGGAAGCCGATCGCAACGGGGCGGCGGCTGATGGATGGCAAAGCTTCACAAGCGCCACTTCCAACAGAAGGCGCGGGTGGTTTGTCCACTTCATCTCTTGCTGGCTTTTGTTCAGCAACTCGATGGCCTCGTATAAATTGGAAACCGGAATCATTTCCGACAGTGAAGTGAACGCTTCGTCAACGACAGCAATTTGAATCGCTCCCTCCACATAGGGAGCAGTTTTGTACAGCAATAAATCACGATAGTACAAAATCAAGTCTTCAACCAAACGATGCGGATCTTTCCCTTGCGCCATCATCGTTTCCAACTGCTGAAGAACCGCCGCTGTATCTTTGCGGTAGATGGCTTCGATGAAGCTCGATAAGGCGGCAAATGATGCAGCCCCGGTCATCGCCAGTACGTCGTCGAGCCGAAGTTTCCCGTCGCTGAACGAAATGGCTTGGTCAAGCAAGCTGAGCGCATCACGCATCCCCCCGTCTGCAGCACGGGCGATGGCGGACAATGCCTCATCGGACGCCTCGACACCTTGGGCGCTTGCGACATACTTTAGCCGTGAAACGATCGCCGGAAGCGGGATGCGGCGAAAATCGAACCGTTGGCAGCGGGAAATGATCGTCGCCGGAATTTTGTGCGGCTCGGTCGTGGCCAAAATGAAAATGACGTGTTTCGGCGGCTCCTCCAACGTTTTCAACAGCGCGTTAAACGCACCGATCGACAGCATATGCACCTCGTCGATGATGTACACTTTGTAGCGGGCCGACGTCGGCGCAAATTTCACCTTCTCACGGATATCACGAATTTCATCGACGCGGTTGTTGGAAGCAGCGTCAATTTCCAGCACATCGGGAACCGTTCCATTCGTAATGCCGAGGCAAGCTGGACACTCATTGCATGGCTCCGCCACTGGCGCCTGTTCACAGTTGACTGCCTTGGCGAAAATTTTTGCTGCACTCGTTTTTCCTGTACCGCGCGGGCCGGAAAATAAGTAAGCGTGTGATATTTTATGTTGAAGCAGGGCGCTTTGCAACGTCTTGGTCACGTGTTCTTGGCCGACCATGTCCGCAAAGCGCTGCGGCCGAAACACGCGATATAACGCTTGGTATGCCACGGAAAACGGCCCTCCTCTTTCTCTCGTCCTATCTATTATATAACTTCCTATTGCAATTTAAAATAACAAAAAACCCACTCGCCATGAGTGGGTTTCAGCTTGTCGACAAAGTCGACAAGCTGTTTTAATATATAGGTATAAGGGTATCTTGAAGGAGTGGAATAAGATGCTTCAACGTTACCAAGAAGATCGGAGACATATCGAAACAACGGTAAAAATTGATGATCTTGTTCCTGAAGACCACCTTGTTCGTAAACTAGAAAAAGCCATTGACTTCTCCTTTATCTACGATATGGTCAAGGATTTGTATTCTCCTAACCATGGACGACCAAGTCTTGATCCCGTTGTGCTGTTCAAAATGTATTTGATTCGTTACATCTTTGGGATTCGTTCGATGCGTGAAACCGTAGAACAGATTCGAACAAATGTGGCTTATCGTTGGTTTTTGGGATTGAGTCTGCATGATCCTGTGCCCCATCATTCGACACCAAGTAAAAACTACACGCGACGTTTTGCGGGAACCGATGTTTTTCAAAAGATTTTTTCAAGAATCTTGGAAGAAGCCTTTCAACACGGGCTTGTGGATCCAAGTGTCGTATTTGTCGATTCTACTCATGTGAAGGCGAGTGCGAACAAAAGAAAATTCACAACAGAAATGGCAGAAGTGGAAGCGAAAGCTTATCAAGATGAATTAGAAAAAGAAATTGAGCGAGATCGCATCGCTCATGGGAAATCCCCACTACCGCCAGAAAATGATAAAAAAAAACGAGAAATCAAAGTCAGTAAAACAGATCCAGACAGTGGGATGTTTGTGAAAAATGAACGTGAACGGGTATTTGCTTACTCTTATCACACCGCTTGTGACCGACATGGTTGGATATTACACACGTATGTCACTGCCGCCAATGTTCATGATAGCCAAGCGTTTTTTGAACTGTTTGAGCGAGTGAAGCAAGAAATCAAAGGATGCCCAACAGATGTGTGCATCGATGCCGGATATAAAACGCCAGCGATTGCGAAATACCTATTAGAACAAGAGATCCATCCGATTTGGCCATATACTCGTCCAAAGACGAAAGATGGGTTCTTCCGAAAATCTGAATTTGCATATGACGAACATTTTGACTGTTACCTTTGTCCCAATCACCAAGTGTTATCTTATTCAACAACGAATCGGGAAGGCTATCGGGAGTATAAATCAGATCCATCCATCTGTCAGGGATGTCCATCCCTTCAAAAGTGTACAGCAAGCAAAAATCATACGAAAGTCGTGACACGCCATGTTTGGCAAGAGTATTACGAAGAAGCCGAACATTTACGATATGTACCAGAACATCGCGAGTTGTATGAATTAAGGAAACAGACGATTGAACGGAATTTTGCAGATTTAAAAGAGAAGCATGGTCTGCGCTGGACGAATTACCGAGGATTGGAAAGAAACCAGATGCAGGCGATGCTTGTTTGTGCTGCCATGAATTTAAAGAAATTGGCGAACTACTTGTGGAGAAAGGGCCTCTCCTTTCTGTATGTATTCGAGTATGCATCTATTTTGGTTCGTTCATCAAGAAAAACAACCTTAAAAATGGAACAAAATGGTTATAAGACAACTGTCTTATAACCATTTTGTCAACAGTCTGAAACCCACTCGCCATGAGTGGGTTTTGTTCCCTATTGCTATGTAAGGCCGTGCACCTTCTGTCGATTAGCTGCCCCGAGCGTTGCTCAAGCAGTTAGCTCAGCCCAGGCGTCCCCGCGGCACATGGGAGCATCCGCTTACTGCTGCTTCCTTCCGGACCTGACAGGGTTCACGGAATCCCATTGCGCGGGACCCAGACGTCAACACCACTTGCTTGAGACAGGCCTCGCAACAGACTAACCTCGAGAAGGAATTCAGCCTCGCTAGAGCGGATTGCGAGTACAGGGCACCGCTACCTCCCCGCTTAGCACGGCACTATCAGTATAGCTCGTTTGTGGAAAAAATGCAATGTCAATCGACGGAATTTTCGCTGGCACTCCCGCCAACATTTCTCTTTTGTTCGCGCAATCGTCGAAAAAATTGGCTCAACAGCAAACCGCACTCGTCAGCAAGCACCCCGCTTACCACCTCAACCTGATGGTTAAATCGGCTTTCCTGCAATAAGTTCATCAATGTCCCAGCGCACCCTCCCTTTGGGTCGAACGCGCCAAACACGACTCGTTCGATGCGGGAAAGAACAATGGCGCCTGCGCACATGGCGCACGGCTCAAGCGTTACGTACAACGTCGCCCGCTCAAGCCGCCATGAACCGGTTGCCCGGCATGCTTCATCGATTGCCAAAATTTCTGCATGAGCGATGGCGCGTTGTTCAGTTTCCCGCAAATTATGAGCGCGGGCGATGACGCGGCCGTCTTGAACGATGACAGCGCCGATCGGCACTTCGCCGATCTGCTCCGCTTTTTTTGCTTCTTCCATTGCCAATCGCATGTAGTACTCGTCGGTGTTCATCGTATACCCCTTCACACAAACGGTCATTTCTCCTTTCTTTTCATCATAGAATATGGAGAATAAAGACGCAACTAGGAGGTCAAGTATGCAAATCCACGTAGTGCAGAGTGGACAAACGTTAAGTGGAATTGCTGAGGCATACGGGATCACAGCGGAAGAAATTGTCCGGGCCAACAAGCTTCCAACCCCTGATAAACTCGTTGTCGGCCAGGCGCTCGTGATCCCGATCGTCGGTCGTTTTTACTGGGTGCAGCGCGGCGACACGTTATGGTCGATTGCACGCCGATTTTCCATTCCAATGCAGCGGCTTGCCGAAGTGAATCGCCTCTCCTTAAACGCTCCGCTTAAGGTCGGGCAGCGGCTTTATATACCGCCCGGCGCCAAGCGAAGAGCGGAGTTTAACGCCTATATTGAACCGCGCGGCGCGACTGTCAGCCCAGCGCTGGAGGCGAGCGCTCGCGAAGCCGCTCCGTATTTGACTTATTTGAGTCCTTTTTATTTTGCGATCCGACGCGACGCGACATTGCAAGAGCCGCCGCTTGACGACTTTCCGGATATTGCCCGCGCCAACCGTGTCACGCTCGTTATGGTTGTCGCCAACATTGAAAACGGGCAGTTCAGCGACGAGCTCGGCGCGCTTATGTTAACAAACGAAACGCTGCAAAATCGTCTGCTCGACAATATTGTCGCGACCGCTAGACGGTATGGCTTCCGCGACATCCATTTTGATTTTGAATATTTGCGCCCGGAAGACCGTGAGGCGTATAATGCGTTTTTGCGCAAAGCGAAGCGGCGGTTTGAACGAGAAGGATGGATGATGTCGACCGCCTTGGCGCCGAAAACGAGCGCGACCCAGCGCGGACGTTGGTACGAAGCACACGATTACCGCGCCCATGGACAAATTGTCGACTTTGTCGTGATCATGACGTATGAATGGGGCTACAGCGGCGGGCCGCCGATGCCAGTGTCCCCGATCGGTCCGGTCCGCCGCGTTCTCGAGTACGCCATCTCTGAAATGCCATCTAGAAAAATTTTGATGGGGCAAAACTTGTATGGCTATGACTGGACGCTGCCATATGTACCCGGCGGCCCGTACGCCCAGGCCATCAGCCCCCAGCAAGCCATCGCCCTCGCCGCAAAGTATAACGTTGCCATCGAATACGATACGGAGGCGCAGGCACCGCATTTTCGCTATCGCGACGAAAACGGACGCGAGCATGAAGTATGGTTTGAGGACGCCCGCTCCATTCAAGCAAAATTTAATCTCGTGAAGGAACTTGGTTTGCGCGGGGTCAGCTATTGGAAACTTGGGATTGATTTTCCACAAAACTGGCTGCTGATCGCTGATCAATTTACTGTTGTAAAAAAATAAAGGCATAAAAAACCCGCCGATCAAGGGCGGGTTTTTTTATGATGGGAAACGGCTTTCGGCGGTCAGCCGTTTCAGATGACAATCTCCTCTTATGCGCGTCAGTCCTCTTCATCATCGTCTTGGCCAAGAACAAGATTTCTTGTTCCTCATTGCCAACGTCATTCACTATAACACGGCAGTCGGGAAAAGTCAACCAACGATTTGCCACAAGCATCTTTTTTCAGCGAATGACGTCCCGATTCCCCATGTACGGACGAAGCGCTTCCGGAACGATGACCGAGCCGTCTTCTTGCTGGTAGTTTTCCAAAATGGCGGCGACCGTCCGCCCGATGGCTAGCCCCGAACCGTTTAATGTATGCACGTACTCCGGTTTCGCTTTTGGATCGCGACGGAAACGGATGTTGGCACGGCGCGCTTGAAACGCCTCAAAGTTGCTGCACGACGAAATTTCCCGGTACGTTCCGTAACTGGGCAGCCAAACTTCAATATCGTACGTTTTCGCCGCCGAGAATCCAAGATCTCCGGTGCACAAGGCGACAACGCGGTACGGAAGCCCAAGCCGTTGCAAAATCGTCTCTGCCTGGCGCGTCAGCTTTTCCAATTCATCGTACGAGTCCTCCGGCTTTACGAATTTTACCAGCTCAACTTTATTGAACTGATGCTGGCGGATCAGCCCTCTCGTGTCGCGGCCGGCCGACCCGGCTTCCGCGCGGAAGCAGGCGCTGTAGGAAGCATAGTAAATCGGCAAATCATCTGCAGCCAAAATTTCGTCGCGGTGCAGGTTCGTCACCGGCACCTCAGCGGTCGGAATGAGGAAATAATCTTCGCTGTCCAAATGGAACGCATCCTCGGCAAATTTCGGCAACTGTCCGGTTCCGATCATGCTCGCCCGGTTCACCAAATATGGCGGCAACACTTCTTCGTAGCCGAATTCATCGAGATGGATGTCAAGCATAAAGTTGATGAGCGCCCGCTCAAGCCGCGCTCCTAACCCTTTATAAAAGACAAATCGGCTTCCCGCCACTTTGGCGGCTCGCTCAAAGTCGAGCAAACCGAGCCGATCGGCGATTTCCCAATGCGGCTTCGGCTCAAAGGAAAACGAACGCGGCTCTCCCCATCTCCGCACTTCCACATTGTCCTCTTCTGATTGGCCGATCGGCACTGATTCGTGCGGCACGTTTGGAATCGACAACAACAAGCCGTCGAGTTCCGCCTCAAGCTGGCGAATTTGTTCATCCATCCGTTTAATGCGGTCACCGACTTCGCGCATTTGGGCAATCAGCGGCTCGGCGTCCTTTTTCTCGCGCTTTAGGACAGCGATTTGCTGCGACACATCGTTGCGCTTGCTTTTCAGCTCTTCGACTTCCGCGATCAAGCGGCGGCGGTCTTTGTCCAATTGTTCAAAGCGGTCGATGTTCGTCAAATCCCCGCCGCGTTGCATTAATTTTTCCTTTACTTCTTGAAACTGAGTGCGCAATACTTTCATATCCAGCACCGTTTTCTACCTCCTTCGTCTTTTATTATACAAAGAAAGCCCCCGTCCCAAAAAGGGACGGGAGCCATCCCGCGGTGCCACCCTTATTGACGGCCAATCATGCCTTCCACTTATGCCGATAACGGCGGCGGCCGAAAACGCCTACTGGCCTGTTTGGACGGTTCAGCGTTTTGCTCGAGGATGGATTCACAGGCGCTCCCTGCCGGTTCGCACCGCCCACCGGCTCTCTGATAAGGAAGGCATCCCGCTACTCGTTCCTCTCATCGCTTTCGCTTGATCACTTTACTTGAGGCTTGACGCCATTTTCGCTTCTTTGACCATGTTGAGGAAGTATTGCATCAATCGATGATCGTCGGTCAGCTCTGGGTGGAACGAGCAGCCAAGAAACTGTCCTTGTCGAGCGGCGACAATGCGGTCATTGTATGTCGCCAAGACATCGACCCCGTCCCCGGCCTCCACGATATGCGGAGCCCGGATGAAGACGCCGACAAAGCCATCGCCGACGCCTTTAATCGACAGCTCCGCTTCAAAGCTTTCCCGCTGCCGACCGAACGAGTTCCGCTCGACTGTAATGTCCATTAATCCTAAATGTGGCTCGTCATAGCCGACAATTCGCTTCGCCAGCAAAATGAGTCCGGCACACGTGCCGAACATCGGCTTGCCGGCAGCGGCAAATTGCTTAAGCGGCTCCATCAGCCCATAGCGGTCGATGAGTCGCCGCATCGTTGTGCTTTCGCCGCCCGGCAGCACAAGACCGTGCAACCCTTCAAGCTGCTCCGGCTTTTTCACGATGACCGCCTCGGCGCCGCACGCCTCAATGGCGCGGACGTGTTCCCGCACAGCTCCTTGCAGTCCAAGTACACCTATTTTCATCGTTGCTTTGCTCCTTTATTTAGCTTACCAGCCGCGTTCTTGCATCCGGTGCTCCGGCAGCAATGTCGCGATATCGATGCCGCGCATCGCGCCGCCCAATCCTTTCGACAAGTGTGCGATCAATTCATAGTCTTCGTAATGAGTCGTCGCCTCTACGATCGCGCGCGCATATTTTTCCGGATTTTCCGATTTGAAAATGCCAGACCCAACAAAGACGCCGTCCGCACCCAAGTGCATCATCAAGGCTGCGTCAGCCGGTGTCGCGACACCGCCGGCGGCAAAGTTGACGACCGGCAGGCGGCCAAGCCGCTTGATCTCGCGCAGCACCTCAACCGGAGCCCCAAGCTGTTTCGCCTCAGCGACAAGCTCATCTTCACTCATGTTGACGACTTTGCGAATTTGCGCGTTCACTTTGCGCATATGGCGCACGGCCTCAACGATGTTGCCTGTCCCCGGCTCTCCTTTGGTCCGCAACATCGATGCCCCTTCTGCAATGCGGCGCGCCGCTTCCCCTAAATCGCGGCAACCGCACACAAATGGAACGGTAAACTGCCGTTTGTCAATATGGAATTCCTCATCAGCCGGCGTTAATACTTCGCTTTCATCAATGTAGTCGACGCCAAGCGCCTCTAAGACACGCGCCTCAACATAGTGACCGATCCGCACTTTCGCCATGACTGGGATCGAAACGGCGTTCATCACTTCTTCGATCACCGTCGGGTCGGCCATGCGCGCGACACCGCCAGCGGCGCGAATGTCCGCCGGGACGCGCTCGAGCGCCATAACCGCGACAGCCCCTGCTGCTTCAGCGATTTTCGCCTGTTCTGCGTTCACGACGTCCATGATGACGCCGCCTTTTTGCATTTCCGCCATGCCGCGTTTGACGCGGTCCGTACCTGTCAATGCCAACGTTGATTCCCCCTATTCCTAATCCTTATGCTTTGCGAGGCATGCAAAAGGACGATTCCACTGTTTTATTTTACCTCAATTTTTACAAAAATCACAATGGAAAAAAGCTCCCCATCAAGGGGAGTTGATTTTACAGCCAGCCTTTCACTGTTTTGGCGACGCTTGTCCATAAGTCAACAAACAGTCCGCCGACCGCGCGCATCGAAAGAACAAACCAATTGGCTTTTTCGACTTCAGCTGTTGTGACAAGCGGCACACGGATGTTTTTTTGCATGTCTGGGCTTAAGAAGGCAAGGGAGTCGTCCCCTTTATATTCGAGCGTCATATATCCAACCGTTTCCCCTTTTTTCAAAGGGGCGACTAGCTTTCCTTCTTTTGTCATTTTTTTCTTATCCAACACATATACAGGTTTGTATTGTTTTTCCTCGCCGTTTTTCACAAGCAGATCCAGATTCTTTCCTGTCGCGACACGAACCTCTTTTTCTTTCCCTTTCACGACCGGAAGTGTTTCTTCTCCTTTCAGCTGGTACCCTTTTGGATAAAGCGTCTCGAGGGAGTATTGGTTGAATCCGTAGTTAAATAGTTTTTCTGTCTCTTTAAAGCGCGCCTCTTTTGTTGTTTTCCCACTCGCATCTTTCGCGTTCATGATAACCGAAATCAAGCGGACGCCGTTTCGTTTCGCCGTCCCGGTGAAACAGTTGCCGGCAAATTCCGTATAGCCGGTTTTCAACCCGTCTACACCTTCGTATCCGTACACAAGCCCGGGCAGCATCCAATTCCAGTTGTCCATTTTGATTTCATCTTTTGTTCCTTCCCGGAATACTTTATGAGGAATGCTCGCTGTTTTCAGCACTTCGGGATGATCTTTCAGCAACCGGTAGGCAAGCATCGCCATCGCACGTGCGGACATGACGTTTTCCTCATTTGTGCTTGTCCCTTCTGGATGGAATCCTTTTAAATCCTTATTGCTCAACCCTGTGGCATTGACAAACTTATAATCTTTCAGCCCAAGCTCTTTCGCTTTGTCATTCATCATTTTCACAAAATTTTTCTCTGATCCAGCGATGATCTCAGCAATCGCGACCGTTGCCCCGTTAGCCGAATAAATGGCCATTGCCTCGTACAACTCACGCACCGTATACTTGCCATCTTTTCGCAACGGGACATTGGACAGCGCCCGGTCTTGCGACAGCCGGTACACGTAATCGCTTGGCGTGTACATTTGATCCCATTTGACGCGCTTCGCCTTAATGGAGTCAAGAAGCAAATACTCGGTCATCATTTTCGTCATGCTGGCAATCCCAAGCACCGTATCGATATTTTTTTCATACAAAATTCTTCCCGTTTGTGCATCCACTAAAATCGCAGCGTCCGCCCGGATGTCAAGCGGGGCGCTTTCCGCCTTCACCGTCTGTTGAAACGGACCAAACGTTAAACAAAGGCAAATCGACAGCAGCCAAAACAACCAGTTTTGTTTTCTCCTCCTCACAATGACACCCTCCTCACACAACCGTTATTGTAACATACCGTCGGCCAAAAAAATAGACGGAGGACATGTCTCCGTCAAAGTTGAGCCGATCGGCGCAACTCCGATCAAAAAGCAGAGTAGTTCGGCGCTTCTTTCGTAATTTGCACGTCATGCGGATGGCTTTCACGAAGCCCCGCGCTCGTCATGCGGATAAACTGCGTTTTTTCGCGCAACTCTTCCAAATTGCGTGTTCCACAATAGCCCATGCCGGCGCGCAACCCACCGACAAGCTGATAAATCGTGTCGGCAAGCGGCCCTTTGTATGGAACGCGTCCCTCAATGCCTTCCGGGACAAACTTTTTCGCATCTTCTTGAAAATAGCGGTCTTTGCTGCCGCGCTCCATGGCTGCGACCGATCCCATGCCCCGGTACACCTTGAAGCGGCGGCCTTGGTAAATTTCCGTCTCACCCGGGCTTTCGGAAACACCAGCAAGCAAGCTGCCGAGCATAACCGCATGCGCCCCAGCCGCGATCGCCTTCACAATGTCGCCGGAATATTTGATCCCGCCGTCAGCGATGATCGGGACGCCATGTTTGCGCGCCTCAGTCGCACAGTCGTAGATCGCCGTAATTTGCGGCACACCAACCCCGGCGACAACCCGGGTCGTGCAGATGGACCCCGGACCGATTCCGACTTTAATAATGTTCGCCCCAGCCTCAATCAAGTCGCGCGTCCCTTCAGCTGTCGCGACATTGCCGGCGATGATGTTCAAGTCCGGGTATTGGCGCCGGATGTTGGCCACCGTCTCTAGGACACCTTTCGAATGGCCGTGCGCCGTGTCAACGACAATGACATCAACCCCTGCCTCAACAAGCTTTTTGACGCGAATCATCGTGTCCGCCGTCACCCCGACAGCCGCCCCGACAATCAGCCTCCCTTTCGCATCTTTCGCCGAATTCGGGAACTCAATGACCTTTTCAATATCCTTGATCGTAATTAATCCCTTCAGCACACCGTTTTCATCAACAAGAGGCAGTTTTTCGACCTTGTGTCGCTGCAAAATTTTCTCTGCTTCCTCTAACGTTGTCCCCACCGGAGCAGTGATCAAGTTTTCCTTCGTCATTACCTCGGAAATTTTAATGGAATAGTCTTGAATGAAACGCAAGTCCCGGTTCGTAATAATGCCGACCAATTTTTGCTCCTCGGGGTTGTTGACGATCGGCACCCCCGAGATCCGATATTTACTCATTAAGTGTTCTGCATCATACACTTGATGATCCGGCGTTAGGAAAAACGGGTCCGTAATGACGCCTCGTTCCGACCGTTTCACCTTGTCGACCTGCTCGGCCTGCTGTTCGATCGACATATTTTTGTGAATGATGCCAAGGCCTCCCTGACGCGCCATCGCAATCGCCATCTCCGCTTCGGTGACCGTATCCATCCCGGCGCTGAGAATCGGGATGTTCAACTGCAGCGTATCGCTCAACTTCGTGGTTACATCAACATCGCGCGGCAATACGTCCGACTTCGCTGGGATGAGAAGAACATCATCAAACGTCAATCCTTCCTTGGCGAATTTCGCTTCCCACATGTTTTCTCCCCCTTGTCCGGAAATATTATTAGTAGCTTAACAACTGGTTAAACTACTGTCAAGGAATCAAGAAAATATCCAACTTTTCAGTTATTTCGAGGCAGTTCTATGTAAGGGGAGTAAAAATGTTCGGAAATCACGGTCAACTGTTTCGCCTTTCTGTTTTCCGCTCGGCCGATACTGCGCAACAATTTTTACGGCAATGCTATCAACAGCTGCAGCGGGATGACGCCGTCCAACGCAGTTATGCAAACTGTTACCCATTTTTATATTATCTGGAACACGGGCAAAACTTTTACGCCGCTGCCCAGCAGGCGCCGCTGTCCATCAAGCCGGTTCTCTTATTTTACGGCATGGTGCAGCTCTTAAAAGCATGCCTGCTCACTGTCGACCCCGACTACCCGGAATCGACATCGGTCTTGGCTCATGGTGTATCAGCAAGAAAACGAAAAAAACAGGGCTACGAATTTTTAGATGACGAAGTGAAAATACAAAAAAACGGTTTATTCGCACATTTTTCTGAAAAAATGTTTCATGTGAAACAAGAAGCTGGGGAAAAATTTCGCATGGGCGCGCTGTTGCAACGAATTGGCGAGTTGCATGAAACATTTTTTCTTCTAAGCGGGCGAAAAAAACCGTTATCCTTGCCTGTTGTACATACCGCTTCGCCGCCGACGCTCGCCATCCCAAAAGTGATTTTGGACCACTACCATATGTCGTTGTCCCGCTTTGTCCAATATCTCTGTGAAGAAGGACAAGGAAAGCGGCTTTCGTTCGCCAAAGAAGAAGGAGAATTTCTGTATTTTCATATAGAATCGCCGCTGTCGCCGGCCGGAGAAGGTCCGTTTTTATTCCATCTCGACGGTACACTCCGAATTCCAGTCAAGAAAGAGAAAACATTCTCGCTTCCAGAAATACACGCCCATTACTTGTTGCTGTATAACTTGAGCATGATTTCGCGCTATGAGACGGAATGGTGGAGCGAGCTTCTCCATTCTTACCCAAGCAAGGCATACACTTTTATTCTCGAGTTTCTCTCCGTGTCAGCGGAAAAAGTGCCGTTGCTGCTTCATGAATACTTAATGCGGAAATTTTTGGGTTGATTCAAATAGAAAATCCCCTGCTGTGTACACAGCAGGGGATTTTCGCCTAGCAGCGACCTACTCTTGCAGGGGCGCTGGCCCCAACTACCATCGGCGCTGGAGGGCTTAACTTCCGTGTTCGGGATGGGAACGGGTGTTTCCCCTCCGCCATAGCCACTAGGCAAGCATTTTGATTTTGACATCATTTATTATACTTAAAAAATAAACAATGTCAAGAAGGAAATTCATTCCTTCAAAACTAGATAACCGTCGGAAGAAGCCGCTCATAGGTCAAGCCCTCGATCGATTAGTATCCGTCAGCTCCACGTGTCGCCACGCTTCCACCTCGGACCTATCGACCTCGTCATCTTCGAGGGATCTTACCCGCTTTGCGCGGTGGGAAATCTCATCTTGAGGGGGGCTTCACGCTTAGATGCTTTCAGCGCTTATCCCGTCCGCACATAGCTACCCAGCGGTGCCCCTGGCGGGACAACTGGTACACCAGCGGTGCGTCCATCCCGGTCCTCTCGTACTAAGGACAGCTCCTCTCAAATTTCCTCCGCCCGCGACGGATAGGGACCGAACTGTCTCACGACGTTCTGAACCCAGCTCGCGTACCGCTTTAATGGGCGAACAGCCCAACCCTTGGGACCGACTACAGCCCCAGGATGCGATGAGCCGACATCGAGGTGCCAAACCTCCCCGTCGATGTGGACTCTTGGGGGAGATCAGCCTGTTATCCCCGGGGTAGCTTTTATCCGTTGAGCGATGGCCCTTCCATGCGGAACCACCGGATCACTAAGCCCGACTTTCGTCCCTGCTCGACCTGTCCGTCTCGCAGTCAAGCTCCCTTGTGCCTTTGCACTCTCCGAATGATTTCCAACCATTCTGAGGGAACCTTTGGGCGCCTCCGTTACCTTTTGGGAGGCGACCGCCCCAGTCAAACTGCCCGCCTGACACTGTCTCCCACCCCGCTAAGGGGTGCGGGTTAGAATTTCAATACCGCCAGGGTGGTATCCCACCGCCGCCTCCACCGAAGCTGGCGCTCCGGCTTCCCAGGCTCCCACCTATCCTGTACAAGCGATACCAAAATTCCATATCAGGCTGCAGTAAAGCTCCACGGGGTCTTTCCGTCCTGTCGCGGGTAACCTGCATCTTCACAGGTAGTATAATTTCACCGGGTCTCTCGTTGAGACAGCGCCCAAGTCGTTACACCTTTCGTGCGGGTCGGAACTTACCCGACAAGGAATTTCGCTACCTTAGGACCGTTATAGTTACGGCCGCCGTTTACTGGGGCTTCGGTTCGCACCTTCGCTTCCGCTAAGCGCTCCCCTTAACCTTCCAGCACCGGGCAGGTGTCAGCCCCTATACGTCGCCTTTCGGCTTCGCAGAGACCTGTGTTTTTGATAAACAGTCGCTTGGGCCTTTTCACTGCGGCTCTTCCAGGCTCTTCACCCGAAAGAGCACCCCTTCTCCCGAAGTTACGGGGTCATTTTGCCGAGTTCCTTAACGAGAGTTCTCCCGCGCGCCTTAGGATTCTCTCCTCGCCTGCCTGTGTCGGTTTGCGGTACGGGCACCTCTTCCCTCGCTAGAGGCTTTTCTTGGCAGTGTGAAATCGGGGACTTCCGGAATGCTCCGTCGCCGTCACCGCTTGGCCTTGCAATCCGCGGATTTGCCTGCGGATCAGCCTCACGGCTTGGACAGGCTCTTCCAGCCGCCTGCTCGCCCTATCCTCCTGCGTCCCCCCATCGCTCAAACGGGAAGAAGGTGGTACAGGAATCTCCACCTGTTGTCCATCACCTACGCCTTTCGGCCTCGGCTTAGGTCCCGACTAACCCTGAGCGGACGAACCTTCCTCAGGAACCCTTAGGCTTTCGGCGCAGAGGATTCTCACCTCTGTTTTCGCTACTCATACCGGCATTCTCACTTCTAAGCGCTCCACCAGTCCTTCCGGTCTGGCTTCTCTGCCCTTAGAACGCTCCCCTACCGATGACCAACGGTCATCCCGCAGCTTCGGCGGCACGTTTAGCCCCGGTACATTTTCGGCGCAGAGCCACTCGACCAGTGAGCTATTACGCACTCTTTCAATGGTGGCTGCTTCTAAGCCAACATCCTGGTTGTCTTGGCAACTCCACATCCTTTTCCACTGAACGTGCACTTCGGGGCCTTAGCTGGCGGTCTGGGCTGTTCCCCTCTCGACCACGGATCTTATCACTCGCAGTCTGACTCCCGGGCATAAGTCGTTGGCATTCGGAGTTTGACTGGGTTCGGTAACCCGGTTGGGGCCCCTAGCCCAATCAGTGCTCTACCTCCAACACTCTTAAACCCGAGGCTAGCCCTAAAGCTATTTCGGGGAGAACCAGCTATCTCCAAGTTCGATTGGCATTTCACCCCTACCCACACCTCATCCCCGCACTTTTCAACGTGCGTGGGTTCGGGCCTCCAGCCGGTGTTACCCGGCCTTCACCCTGGACATGGGTAGATCACCTGGTTTCGGGTCGACGACGACGTACTTGACGCCCTCTTCAGACTCGCTTTCGCTGCGGCTCCGCCTCTTCGGCTTAACCTCGCACGCCATCGTCACTCGCCGGTTCATTCTACAAAAGGCACGCCATCACCCATCAACGGGCTCTGACTACTTGTAGGCACACGGTTTCAGGTTCTCTTTCACTCCCCTCCCGGGGTGCTTTTCACCTTTCCCTCACGGTACTGGTGCACTATCGGTCACTAGGGAGTATTTAGCCTTGGGAGATGGTCCTCCCTGCTTCCGACGGGATTCCCCGTGTCCCGCCGTACTCAGGATCCGCTCGGGAGGGAACGAAGTTTCGACTACAGGGCTCTCACCTTCTCCGGCCGGCCGTTCCAGACCGGTTCGTCTACCCCGTTCCTTTCTCACTCCCATCGTGAGCGGTCCTACAACCCCAAGAGGACATGCCTCTTGGTTTGGGCTGTTCCCGTTTCGCTCGCCGCTACTCAGGGAATCGCATTTGCTTTCTTCTCCTCCGGGTACTAAGATGTTTCAGTTCCCCGGGTGTGCCCTCCATGCCCTATGGATTCAGGCATGGATACTGCCCCATTACGGACAGTGGGTTCCCCCATTCGGACATCTCCGGATCTACGCTTGCTTACAGCTCCCCGAAGCGTTTCGGCGTTTGCCCCGTCCTTCATCGGCTCCTAGTGCCAAGGCATCCACCGTGCGCCCTTTCCAGCTTAACCTAAAGCGTCTCGGCTTCTTCCTGTCTAGCTTCGGCTCGCCGCCGCTCGGGGTCAAATAACCTTCGCCTTCGCGATTACAAACCCCTGCAGGCGAAGAACATTTGCCCGTCGCGGCGAAACGCTCGCCTCCGCTTTTCCGGTTATCTAGTTTTCAAGGAACGAAGTAGCTCCTTTGAATTCGCTTCTTCGCTGGTTTGCGCCGAGGAATTCGGCTTCTCCGAATCCGCTTGTAGACGCAGACGCAAGGGTATTGAGGGAAATGTTGGTTTCCTAAAAACAAAATCATTTCTCTTACCTTGATATGGTGGAGCCTATCGGGATCGAACCGATGACCTCCTGCTTGCAAAGCAGGCGCTCTCCCAGCTGAGCTAAGGCCCCATCCAATGGGCCTAAGTGGACTTGAACCACCGACCTCACGCTTATCAGGCGTGCGCTCTGACCAGCTGAGCTATAGGCCCATATCCACATTGCAAGGAACGATAAGTTCCCTCAAAACTAAACAAAACAGCAAGCGCCATTATAATCAAACTATTCGATTTTGTCAATAACATCCTTAGAAAGGAGGTGATCCAGCCGCACCTTCCGGTACGGCTACCTTGTTACGACTTCACCCCAATCACTTGCCCCACCTTCGGCGGCTGGCTCCCGAAACGGGTTGCCTCACCGACTTCGGGTGTTGCAAGCTCTCGTGGTGTGACGGGCGGTGTGTACAAGGCCCGGGAACGTATTCACCGCGGCATGCTGATCCGCGATTACTAGCGATTCCGGCTTCATGCAGGCGAGTTGCAGCCTGCAATCCGAACTGAGAGCGGCTTTTTGGGATTCGCTCCCCCTCGCGGGTTCGCAGCCCTTTGTACCGCCCATTGTAGCACGTGTGTAGCCCAGGTCATAAGGGGCATGATGATTTGACGTCATCCCCACCTTCCTCCGACTTGTCGCCGGCAGTCCCTCTAGAGTGCCCAACCGAATGCTGGCAACTAGAGGCGAGGGTTGCGCTCGTTGCGGGACTTAACCCAACATCTCACGACACGAGCTGACGACAACCATGCACCACCTGTCACCCTGTCCCCCCGAAGGGGGAACGCCCAATCTCTTGGGTTGTCAGGGGATGTCAAGACCTGGTAAGGTTCTTCGCGTTGCTTCGAATTAAACCACATGCTCCACCGCTTGTGCGGGCCCCCGTCAATTCCTTTGAGTTTCAGCCTTGCGGCCGTACTCCCCAGGCGGAGTGCTTATCGCGTTAGCTGCAGCACTAAAGGGTGTGACCCCTCTAACACTTAGCACTCATCGTTTACGGCGTGGACTACCAGGGTATCTAATCCTGTTTGCTCCCCACGCTTTCGCGCCTCAGCGTCAGTTGCAGGCCAGAGAGCCGCCTTCGCCACTGGTGTTCCTCCACATCTCTACGCATTTCACCGCTACACGTGGAATTCCGCTCCCCTCTCCTGCACTCAAGTCCCCCAGTTTCCAATGACCCTCCACGGTTGAGCCGTGGGCTTTCACATCAGACTTAAGGGACCGCCTGCGCGCGCTTTACGCCCAATAATTCCGGACAACGCTCGCCCCCTACGTATTACCGCGGCTGCTGGCACGTAGTTAGCCGGGGCTTCCTCGTGAGGTACCGTCACCGCGCCGCCCTCTTCGAACGGCGCTCCTTCGTCCCTCACAACAGAGCTTTACGACCCGAAGGCCTTCTTCGCTCACGCGGCGTCGCTCCGTCAGGCTTTCGCCCATTGCGGAAGATTCCCTACTGCTGCCTCCCGTAGGAGTCTGGGCCGTGTCTCAGTCCCAGTGTGGCCGGTCACCCTCTCAGGCCGGCTACGCATCGTCGCCTTGGTGAGCCGTTACCTCACCAACTAGCTAATGCGCCGCGGGCCCATCCGCAAGTGGCAGCTTGCGCCGCCTTTCAACCCAAGACCATGCGGTCTTCGGTGTTATCCGGTATTAGCTCCGGTTTCCCGGAGTTATCCCGGTCTTGCAGGCAGGTTGCCCACGTGTTACTCACCCGTCCGCCGCTGACCGAACAAGAGCAAGCTCCTATTCGGTCCGCTCGACTTGCATGTATTAGGCACGCCGCCAGCGTTCGTCCTGAGCCAGGATCAAACTCTCCAAAGAAAGTTGATTGGCTTTTGCTTCGGCCAAAACGGCCTCCGCTTTTCTTATGACGCTTGCGTTTTGTTTAGTTTTCAAGGAGCTTTTTCGCTGCCCCTTAATGATGACAGCTATTACATAATAACCAATAGACAACGAAAAGTCAACAACTTTTTTGTTTCTTTACCGTCACAAGCAATGTTGATTGTATCATGTGAATGTTGTTTAGGCAATAGTATTTTTTGGAACTGACACTGATCAACCTTGCACCATTTCTTCGATATATATGTCCCGCTGGACGCTTAGTGACAGCAACTGTCCGGTTTCGATGATCTTGACGATCGGCCGGGCTGGCTCGTCCGAAGGAATAAACATCACTTCAGCCATTTCGCCGTTGGAGAGTTTGACGACGGCTCCTGTTTGTAGGCCGATGAGATTGTTCACCAGCGCGGCGACAGCTTCTGTACTCAGTTTGCCGAACTGCTCCCTTTGCATCGCTTCAATAGCCCGAAACGGCGACTGTTTGCGACGGTATAACCGTTCTGAAGTCATGGCATGGTAGACATCAGCGACAGCGACGATCTGGCTGTAAGGGTGAATTCTCTCTGCTTTTACTCCGAGCGGGTAGCCGCTGCCGTCATTTCGTTCATGATGCTGCAACACGGCAAGTTTTGCCCCATGGTTTAGCGCAGGAATTTTTTGCACCATGCGGTAGCTGAAGACAGGGTGCTGCTTTACTTCATTGAACTCGGCTTCAGTGAGCGCTGACGGACTTGTCAAAATTCTCTTGCTTACTTTCGCCATGCCACAGTCTGCTAGCACACCGACAAGGGCGATTTGGTGGCATTCCCCTTCGCTGTATCCAAGCTGCATGGCCAAAAAGCCCGCAAGCAGCCCGACGCTGACGGCATGATGGTGCAAATATTCGTCGTTTGTTGCGTAATGATGCAACATAAGCAACTCCCGTTTTTGGACCGCCATTCGTTCAAAAAGCGGAATGATGACCCCTCTGATTTCGCCAATATCAATCGGCAAACCGGCTTGCCACGATTGAAACCATGTTTTGTATCGTTGGACCGCCTCTAAGTAGAAGGCCATCGGCTGTTTGGCAGCCGCCGTTGATGCGGAATCGACGTTGGGAAATAGTTCGCCGTTAGCAAGCAATGGTTCAACGTCCACTTCCTCAACAAGGAATTTTTCAAGTACGAGTAGCAACGGTTTCGTGATCACGGTGTTTTTCGGTATAATTGGACGTTTCGTCTTGCCGAGCACATCTTCAGCGAGCACGCATCCTTCGCGAAGCTGGGAGCGTTTCACGCGGACCATCGATTAGTGCCCCCTTTGTCTTTTTTCTCTGTATGTCTATCATAACATGATTTTGACCGCGATGGCAGACTTTTGAAACAGAAAAACGACGCCCCGCGCCTATAGGCGAAGCGCCGTTTCCGTTAGGCTGAACGATCTTCTTTATTCCTCGTCCCTTTCTTCCTCAGGCACTTTCGCCACCGTAGCGACGCACTCATGCCCATCTTCGCCAGAAAGGCGAATGAGCTTAACGCCTTGGGCGATTCTTCCCGTCCGAGAAATATCGCTGACAGCAATGCGAATGAGCACACCGCCGGTCGTGATCACCATGACGTCTTCATTGCCGACGACGGTTGTCACCGCAACGACAGGACCGTTTCGATCCGTGACGTTGCACGTTTTCAATCCTTTGCCTCCGCGGCTTTGCACGCGGTATTCCGAGGCCGGAGTGCGCTTGCCGAACCCTTTTTTCGTGACGACAAGCACATCATGATGGTCTTCTAAAATTTCCATGCCAACTACTTCATCCCCATCATCAAGCGTGATCGCTTTGACTCCAGTCGCGCTGCGGCCCATCGCCCGCACGTCGGTTTCCGGAAAACGGATGAGCATGCCGTTTTTCGTACCGATGATCAAATGCTTTTTGCCATCCGTCAGCCGGACAGAAATCAGTTCATCCCCTTCGCGCAAATGGATGGCGATAAGCCCGTTGTTTCGGATATGGGCGAATGCTGAAAGCGGGGAGCGTTTGGCAATTCCTTGCTTTGTCGCAAACACGAGGTAGCGTTCATCGCTAAACTCGCTTTCAATCGGAATCATGGCGTTGATCCACTCATCTCTATCGAGCTCAAGCAAATTGATGATCGGCAGCCCTTTGGCTGTGCGGCCGAATTCCGGGATCTCGTAGCCCTTTGCCTGATACACTTTCCCTTTATTCGTGAAAAACAGCACGGTGTTATGAGTCGACGTAATGAGCAAATGTTCGACAAAATCATCTTCCGCCGTATGCATGCCTTGCACGCCCCGTCCGCCGCGTTTTTGGCTCCGGTACGTCGATAAAGGCAAGCGCTTGATGTAGCCTTTATGAGTAAGCGTGATGACGACATGCTCTTGTGGAATTAAATCCTCGTCATCGAACTGCTCAGCGGCTCCTGAAACGATTTCCGTGCGCCGCTCATCGTTGAACCGCTCCTTAATTTCGCTCAGTTCATCGCGAATGATTTGCAATACTTTCTCTTCGTCGGCCAATACTCCTCTCAGTTCTGCGATCAGACGGACAAGATCTTGGTATTCTTGTTCGATTTTTTCCCTCTCAAGGCCGGTTAACCGTTGCAGGCGCATATCCAAAATCGCCTGCGCTTGCCGTTCACTGAGTGAGAACCGCGCCATCAGCCCTTCGCGCGCCGCCTCCGTTGTCTGTGAGCGGCGGATGAGGTCGATCACTTCATCCAAATGGTCAAGGGCGATGCGCAACCCTTCCAGAATGTGAGCACGCGCCTCGGCTTTTTTCAGCTCAAACGCCGTCCGCCGGCGGATGACGGTTTTTTGATGGTTTAAATAATGCTCCAAGCACTCTTTTAAGTTCAGCACTTTCGGCTCGCCGTTTACCAAAGCAAGCATGTTGATGCCAAAACTCGTTTGCAATGCCGTATGTTTGTACAAATTGTTCAACACAACCTTCGCGTTGGCATCGCGCCGCACTTCGATAACGATGCGCATGCCGCTCCGATCCGACTCATCGCGCAAGTCGGTGATGCCGTCAATTTTTTTGTCGCGCACAAGTTCGGCGATCCGCTCGATCAGTTTCGCCTTGTTTACTTGGTAAGGGAGCTCGGTCACAATGATCGTTTCCTTGCCGTTTGGCTGCTGCTCGATTTCGGCCTTGGCGCGCAATGTAATTGAGCCGCGACCCGTTTCGTACGCCTTGCGAATGCCGCTGCGGCCGATAATTTGTCCAGCGGTTGGAAAGTCAGGTCCTGGGATGTATTCCATCAAATCGGCAACCGTCATCTCCGGTTTTTGGCTTAATGCCAACAAGGCGTCGATCACTTCGCCAAGCTGGTGCGGAGGAATGTTCGTCGCCATTCCGACAGCGATGCCGGATGAACCGTTGACAAGCAAATTAGGAAACCGGGACGGCAGCACGACCGGTTCTTTTTCCGAACCGTCATAGTTGTCTTGATAGTCGATCGTGTCTTTGTTGATATCGCGCAAAAGCTCCATGGCGATTTTCGACATGCGCGCTTCCGTGTAGCGCATCGCTGCTGCCGCGTCACCGTCAATCGATCCGAAGTTGCCATGTCCGTCGACAAGCATGTAACGGTAGTTGAAATCTTGCGCCATGCGCACCATCGTGTCATACACGGCGGCATCCCCATGCGGATGATATTTCCCGATTACTTCGCCGACGATGCGAGCCGACTTTTTATACGGTTTATCGGCAGTCATGCCGAGGTCGTGCATGGCATATAAAATGCGGCGATGCACCGGCTTCAGCCCGTCGCGCACGTCCGGCAGGGCGCGCGAAACGATGACGCTCATCGCATAGTCAAGAAACGAAGAACGCATTTCCTGGCTGATGTTCACTTCCCGGATGCGCGGTTGTTCGTGTTCTGCCATTCGTTCAAACCTCCCTTTGAAACCTCCTCCAGTCCGGACCGCCCGGCCAGGCGGACGCGGACGGACGGCGGGCGCCGCTTCGCTCGCGCGCCGGGTGTCCCCGTCGGCAAGGTGAAGCGAGGAGGGAGTCTGATTCCCTCTCTTTTTAGCCTAAATGTCCAAGTTTTTCACATAACGGGCATTTTCTTCGATGAACTGGCGGCGCGGTTCAACTTTATCGCCCATTAAAATTTCAAACGTTTCATCTGCATCAATGGCGTCTTGCAAGCTCACTTGCAGCAACGTTCTCGTTTCCGGATTCATCGTCGTTTCCCAAAGTTGCTCCGGATTCATCTCGCCCAATCCTTTATAGCGTTGAATCGTCGGTTTTGGCTGGTCCGGCAGCTCGGCAAGGATTTTCTCAAGCTGGCGGTCGTTGTAAGCGTAACGCACCTGTTTTCCCTGCTCGATTTTATACAGCGGCGGCTGAGCGATATAAATGTAGCCGTGTTCAATCAATTCCCGCATATAACGGTAAAAAAATGTTAAAAGAAGCGTACGAATGTGGGCCCCGTCAACATCGGCGTCGGTCATGATGATGACCTTATGGTAACGCGCCTTTGAGATGTCAAACTCTTCGCCGATGCCCGTGCCAAGGGCGGTAATAATCGCCCGTACCTCATTGTTCGACAAAATTTTGTCCAAACGCGCTTTTTCCACGTTAAGGATTTTCCCACGCAGCGGCAAAATCGCTTGGAAATGGCGGTCGCGCCCTTGTTTTGCGGAGCCGCCGGCCGAATCGCCCTCGACGACGTACAGCTCGCTGATCGACGGGTCTCTTGACGAACAGTCAGCTAGTTTGCCCGGCAAATTGGAAATTTCAAGCGCACTTTTGCGCCGCGTCAGTTCGCGCGCTTTTTTCGCCGCCAGCCGCGCCCGCGCTGCCATCATGCCTTTTTCGACGATTTTTCGGGCAATCGTCGGATTTTCAAGCAAAAACGTTTCAAATTGTTCGGAAAAGACAGCGTCGGTCACCGTGCGCGCATCGCTGTTGCCGAGCTTCGTTTTCGTTTGCCCTTCAAACTGCGGCGATGGATGCTTGATCGACACGATGGCCGTCAGCCCTTCGCGCACATCTTCGCCAGTCAAGTTCGCGTCGTTTTCTTTAAAAATTTGCTGCTTGCGGGCGTAATCATTGATAATGCGCGTCAGCGCCATTTTAAAGCCAGATTCATGTGTGCCGCCTTCATGCGTATGAATGTTGTTGACAAACGAATAAATATTGCTCGTATAGCCGTCGTTGTACTGCAAGGCGATTTCTACGACAATGCCGTCACGCTCGCCGATGATATAAATTGGCTCTTCGTGCAGCACTTCTCGTGTTCGGTTCAAATGACGGACGTATGAACGAATGCCGCCTTCGTAAACATATTCGTTTTTTCGGCTGTCAACCCGTTCGTCCGTCAGCGTGATTTTTAAGCCGCGATTTAGAAAGGCGAGCTCACGCAACCGAGTGGCCAGCGTTTCATAGTCAAATTCGGTCGTCTCAGTGAAAATTTCCGGGTCCGGCTTAAAACGGGTCGTCGTTCCGGTCCGGTCTGTCTCGCCGATGACTTGCAAGTCGGTGCACGGTTCTCCGCGCTCGTACCGCTGGTAATAGATTTTTCCATCCCGATAGACGTACACTTCGAGCCATTCCGATAAGGCGTTGACGACCGAAGCGCCAACGCCGTGCAAGCCGCCGGACACTTTATAGCCCCCTCCGCCAAATTTCCCACCGGCATGAAGGACGGTCATAATGACTTCGACGGCGGGACGCCCGGTCGCCTCGTGAATGTCAACCGGAATGCCACGCCCGTTGTCGGCGACGGTGATGCTATTGTCTTTGCCGATCGTCACATCGATGTTTGTGCAATAGCCCGCCAACGCCTCGTCGATGCTGTTGTCGACGATTTCCCAAACGAGATGGTGCAGTCCTTTCGGCCCCGTCGAGCCGATGTACATCCCCGGGCGCTTGCGGACCGCTTCAAGGCCTTCAAGCACTTGGATTTGGCTTGCATCGTACGTCTGCTCAACCCGTTGTTCCATTGTCATGCCTGATCACCTACGCTTTCTTTACAAACGTTCAACGGTCTCGCGGTCAAGAAGGAGCGGTTACCGAACCAGAATGGACTCGATAAATGGCCGCTTCTTGAATGATATCGTGCTTAATGCCGTCAATGCTTGTTGTTGTGACAAAAGTTTGCACTTTTTTCCGGATGGCATCAAGGAGGTGGGTTTGCCGAAAGTCATCAAGTTCTGACAACACATCATCCAGCAATAAAATGGGGTAATCGCCTAACTCGGAAAAGATGAGCTCAAGTTCTGCCAGCTTGACCGCTAGCGCGGTTGTACGTTGTTGCCCCTGGGAACCGAAAGTTTGCACGTTTTTTCCATTCACGAAAAACGCGATGTCATCGCGATGCGGGCCGACCAGCGTTGTTCCCCGCTGAACTTCCCGTTCCCTCATGGCGGCGAACGTTTCACTGTATGCTTCTACTATTCTCGACAATTCCGCCTTTTCTGATACGTCGACCGACGGTTCGTATCGGATGCAAAGCTGTTCGGCGCCGCGGCTGATTTCATAGTGGATTGGCATCGCCCATTGCTCAAGCAGCGACAAAAACTGGCGGCGCCGCAGCGTAATTTTGGCCGCCAGCAATACAAGCTGCTCAGTTAACACATCAAGAACCGCCTCATCGCTTTGCTTGTGCGCCTGCATCATTTTTAAGTAATGATTGCGTTGTTGCAGCAACTTTTGGTATTGGCTCAAATCATGTATATACACAGGCGACACTTGCCCGATTTCCATATCGACAAATCGGCGCCGCACTTGCGGACTTCCCTTGACTAAATTCAAGTCTTCGGGAGCAAACATGACGACATTCAAATGGCCGACGTATTGGCTGAGCCGCTGCTGTTCAATATGGTTGCATCTTGCTTTTTTTCCTTTTTTTGAAATAAGCAGTTCGAGCGTTAACGACCCGCTTCGTTTTTCCGCTCTTCCTTCTATTTTAGCATACTCTTCATTCCAACGGATAAGGTCTTTATCGTTGGACGTGCGGTGCGACTTTGCCATGGCCAAAACGTAGATGGCCTCCATCATGTTCGTCTTTCCTTGGGCATTTTCTCCTAAGATGACATTCATGCCCTCGCCGAAGTTCAGCGTTTCATACTCATAATTCCGGTAATTCGTCAACGTTAAGTTGGTCAAAAACACCGAACCTTCACCTACTCCGCTTTTACGACGACCAACGTGCCAAACGGTTCAATGTCGACCCGGTCGCCGTCTCTCAGCTTTCGCCCGCGCCGGTTTTCCCGTTCTCCATTGACAAGCACGTGATGTTCCTGCAAAAACCATTTGGCCGCACCGCCAGTATCGATCAATCGCACAAGTTTCAAAAGCTGCCCCAGCGTAATCGTTTCCGTTGTAATCGTCACCCGTTGTTCCATCCGTGTCATCGCTCGCTTTCCTTCAAACTGCCTATTCTTTTATTTTACCGGAAAATCCGCCCACTCGCAAAGAAAGCCGATGGGAAGGACGGGCATAGATATATTGCCCGCCTTCTCATCGGACTTGAGAAAAAGCAGCGTTGCCGGGCGGCTTTTGCCCTTGAAGCTGAATGGTTTTCGCCAATAGGAGGGCGATGGGTCAATATGTTCTCACCGGCAAAATGAGCTGAAGCATCGAATCGGTATGAAGCGGGCGCAGCAGGAACGGCCGCATGGCTCCAGTGAAGCTGATTTGAATGTCTGTTCCATCGAGCGCCCGCAACGCATCCATCATATATTTCGCGCTGAACGAAATGTTCAACTCTTCCCCCTCAAGAGACTCCGTTTGCAGCTGCTCCGTCACTTTCCCGATCTCCGGAGAGATCGAAGAAATTTCGAGCATTCCTCCAGGAAGCGTCGTCAGCTTCACAACGTTGTTCCTTCCTTCTCGAGCAAGCAAGGATGCTCGGTCGATTGCCTGCAAAAACTCTTTTGCATTGACGATCATGGTCGTTTTGCTTTCTGTTGGAATCAAGCGGGCCGTCTCCGGATAGTTGCCGTCAAGCAGCCGGGAAAAGAAGAGAAGGTGCTCAGCCTTAAATAGCACTTGATTGGCTGTTATGACGATGTCCACCGGGTGGTTGCCGTCATCCAAAATTTTGCTGAGCTCATTAAGACTTTTTCCAGGGATGACGACGTTGTATGATACTTCATTTTCCGACTCAATTTTCACTTTGCGCATGGCTAACCGATGACTGTCGGTCGCTGTGCAGACAAGCTTGCCATGTTCGACTTTCCAGTTGACACCTGTCAAGATTGGGCGCGTTTCCGATGTAGAAACGGCGAACACCGTTTGCCGAATCACAGTTTTCAATAAATCAGCCGGGATTTGAAACACGTTTTCTTCTTCGATTTGCGGCAGGCGCGGATATTCGTCGGCGTTTAGCCCATTGAGGCGGAATTCTGAGTGCCCCGAGCGGATGATCGTCAAAAAGTTGTCTTCTGTTTCGATTTCCACCGTTTGTTGCGGCAGTTTTTTCACGATTTCAGAGAAAAAGCGCGCCTGCAGTACGATGCTCCCCGGTCTTTTCACGTCGACGAGCAACTTGCCTTCTTTTTCAAGCGGAATAAACGATTCGATTGAAATGTCGGAATCGCTTCCGGTCAGCGTTACTCCCGAGGCGGTTGCCGTTAGTTTGATTCCGGTCAAAATCGGGATCGTTGTTCTTGTTGATACAGCTTTCATTACATCTTGAACGCTTTTCGCCAGCGCTTCGCGGTCAATGGAAATATTCACGTTCCTGTTCCTCCCCATTTCTTTGATCCTCTAGGAAATAAATTATAAAAATATAAAAACAAAAACCGTAGTACTAGTCGTATGGCTTGTTAGTATGTGGGTAAACAAAAAAAGCGAAGCAAGCACAGCCTGTCCACATGTGGATAAGCTGTGCATAAAGCCGAGGCAGTTGTTCACAGTTGCTTCAGCTTTTCTTGAATCTCTTGTATATGCCTTTGCAGCTGCGTGTCGGTTTGCAAAAGCTTTGATATTTTTTCATGGGCGTGGATGACGGTTGTATGATCGCGCCCCCCAAATTCATCGCCGATTTTCGGCAACGAACAGTCGGTCAGTTCACGGGAGAGATACATGGCAATTTGCCGAGGGAACGCGACCGATTTTGTTCGCTTTTTCGCTTTAAAATCTTCCATCTTGATGTTGAAATGCTGTCCAACAACGCGCTGAATGTCTTGAATCGTGATTACCTTCGGCTTTGCGCTCGGGATGATGTCTTTCAATGCCTCTGCTGCCAAGTCAGCGGTGATCTCTTTGTTGATGAGCGACGAATAAGCGACGACGCGAATGAGAGCGCCCTCAAGCTCGCGGATGTTCGAGTCAATTTGATTGGCGATATAAAGCATTACCTCGTTTGGAATGTCAAACCCCTCCGCCTTCGCCTTTTTGCGGAGGATAGCGATCCGCGTCTCCAGATCAGGCGGCGTGATGTCGGTGATGAGCCCCCACTCAAAGCGCGAACGCAAGCGGTCTTCGAGCGTTGGGATTTCTTTCGGCGGTCGATCGCTTGAGATGACGATTTGCTTGCTCTCCTCGTGCAGCGTATTAAACGTATGGAAAAATTCTTCTTGCGTTTGTTCTTTTCCGGCCAAAAACTGAATATCATCGATCAGTAGGACGTCAACGTTCCGGTACTTGTTGCGAAAGTCGTCAGGGCGGTTGTCTCGGATGGCGTTAATAAACTCATTCGTAAATTTCTCTGAAGATAAATAGACCACTTTCGCCGATGGGTTATGTTCAATCACGTAATGGCCGATTGCGTGCATTAAGTGTGTTTTTCCAAGTCCGACGCCGCCATAGATAAACAAGGGGTTGTATGCTTTGGCCGGAGCCTCAGCGACCGCCAATGAAGCGGCATGGGCGAACCGGTTGCCGGAGCCGATGACAAACGTATCGAACGTGTATTTCGGATTTAACATGCTTTGTGGGAAATCGTTTGTCTCTTCATACGGTTTCCGCTGCTTTTTCTTAGATGACTGGAACTCTAGTTCTTCATCATCTTGATTTGGCGGAATGATAAACTTGATGGCTAATTCTTCGCCCGTGATGGCGTAGATCGTTTCCGCAATCAAATGAGAGTAGCGAGAATCAAGCCAATCTCTAGCAAACTCGTTCGGGGCTACGATGACGAGCGTGTCACCTCGTAAAGAGTGGGCTTTTGTTGACTTGAGCCAAGTTTCAAAGCTCGGCTTGCTGATTTTTCGTTCAATCTCCGCGAGCACGCGATCCCATAAGTCATGGATATTTTCCACCCGTTGCCCCTCCCTTAAGTCAGAGGATGATCGTTTGTTTAAAAAAATAAGTTTGTGGAAAAAGCATATTAAAGAAATAAAGAAGCTTTTCGACAAAATCCACCATCTGTGGGTAACATCATTAACACGTTGTGAAAAAACTATCCACAGTCTATCCACAAAATGTGGATAGATTCATCTTATCCACATAATTATCCATAGTGAAAACACAATAATAATAGCAAATAAAGCGGCTTGTTGCAACGGAATTTTTTTGATTATCCACAAAATGGACAGGGTGTGAAAAAATCATTATCCACACCATTGAACATGTGAAAAAAATGTCGATAAATGTTGTGGATTGTTGATAGGGAGAAAAAATTATCCACAACGTTGATCAAAGTTGGAAAAACGAAGAGGCGGTTGACATTTGCTAAGATTGTTCAATATAATGAGAAAGACTGCCCGTAACTGTTATTCCCTAGGGAGGTGTCATAGATGAAACGGACGTATCAACCGAATAGACGGAAGCGAAGCAAAGTGCACGGATTTCGCGCGCGCATGAGCACGAGAAACGGCAGAAAAGTGTTGGCGCGCCGCCGCCGCAAAGGAAGAAAAGTTTTGTCTGCATAATAGGCCACTGAAGTTTCAGTGGTCTTTTTTCTCAATTTTGCCGCCGGGAAATTAGGCAAATGGAGTGTTTGGGGAGAATGAAAAAAAAGTATCGGATCAAGAAAAACGAAGAGTTCCAGGAAGTGTTTCAGAGGGGCGCTTCAACGGCCAACCGCCAGTTTGTCATCTACACGCTTGACCGCCCGGAGCAGCCTTATTTTCGCATCGGGCTGTCTGTCAGCAAAAAACTCGGCAAGGCTGTCGTCCGAAATCGAATCAAGCGATACATCCGCCAATGCTTCCTCGAATTGAAAGAGGAGATTGCCCCTGGCAAAGACTATGTCGTTATCGCTAGGCAGCCGGTGGCGCAGATGAATTATGCGGAAGTAAAAAAAAGTTTAATCCATGTGCTCCGGAAATCCGGAGGGCTGAAAAAAGGAGGCCAACCGTCGCATTCGGCTTGAAAAAATGCTCCACGCGGCAAAAAAAGATGGTAAAATACATACGTGAACTCGTATATGTGGGAGGAAAAAGAAGGTGAAAAGGCGAATCAGATTCATCATTTTGTTCGGTGCGTTAGCGGCTGTGCTGGCCGGATGCACAGAAATTCACAAACCGATCACCCCGGAAAGCAAGGGGTTTTGGAATGAGTATATCGTTTATCCGCTTTCTTGGCTGATCAAATATGTCGCCGGGCTGCTCGGCGGAAGCTTTGGGTTGTCGATCATTGTCGTCACCATTTTGATCCGCTTATTGATTTTGCCGCTGATGATCCAACAGACGCGCAACGCGAAGGCGATGCAAGCGCTTCAGCCGGAAATTGAAGCGCTCCGCAAAAAATACAGCTCAAAAGACGCGCAAACTCAACAAAAGCTCCAGCAAGAGATGATGCTTTTATTCCAAAAGCACGGCGTCAACCCAATGGCCGGCTGCTTCCCGATTTTGATCCAGATGCCGATTTTAATTGGATTTTACCATGCCATCATGCGCACGAGAGAAATTGCCCAACATAATTTTTTATGGTTTGACCTTGGCGAAAAAGACCCGTACTACATTTTGCCGGTCATTGCCGGCGTGACGACGTTCATCCAGCAGAAAATCATGATGGCCGGCTCCGCTCAGCAAAATCCACAAATGGCGATGATGCTTTGGATGATGCCGATTATGATCGTCATTTTCGCGATCAACTTCCCAGCTGCTTTGTCGCTTTACTGGGTCGTCGGAAATATTTTCTCCATTGTGCAAACGTATCTCATTAAAGGGCCAGAGATTGCCGCCCATTCAGGAGGAGCGAAAAAGTGAAAGAAGTGACCGCGACTGCCCGGACAGTCGAAGAGGCGGTGCAGTTGGCGCTCGCGCAGCTTGGGGTGCCTCGAGAGCGTGCGGTTATTGTTGTGCTCGATGAAGGGAAAAGAGGTTGGTTTGGCTTGTTTGGCGGCCGGCCAGCGGTTGTGAAAGCCGTGCTGAAAATCGACCCCGTTGAGGAGACGGTTCGCTTTTTGCGGCAAGTCACCACGCAAATGGGGGCGGAAGGGGCAAGCATCGAAGCCGTCCGCCGCGGCAAGCAAGTGACGCTTCATGTGCACGGGGGGCCGGTCGGTCTATTGATCGGCAAGCACGGGCAAACGTTAAACGCTCTTCAGTTTTTGGCGCAACTCGTCGCCAACCGCCATGCTGACGAATACGTGTCGATTGCCGTCGATGTCGAAAATTACCGCGAACGAAGGGAAAAGGCGCTGATCGAACTGGCGCACAAGCTGGCTGCTCGGGCGGTGAAGACGGGAAAAGAAGTAAGGTTGGAGCCGTTGCCGGCGCATGAACGGAAGATCATCCATGCAGCGCTGGCTGACAACAAGCACGTCTTGACCTATTCCGTTGGCGTTGATCCGCACCGTTCGATTGTCGTCGCTCCGAAAACAGGCAAAATGTCGCCGAAAAAAGAGGCGCCTCGCTAAACTGTGTACAGAGGCGGCCTCTTTTTTTACGGTATTGGCGCCGCCTGGAAGATTGGCGATGGAAATAGGGGAAACGCTCCAGCAAGAGCTTCTTCAAATGGGGAAACAGCGCAACGGTCTTTTTTTCTATCCGTCCAGATGATTGTGAAGCAATGACTAGTTTCCACCAACTTTTTTTGACGGCCGCCGCTTATATTTTTCAACAACCGCGTTGAGCGCGCCGTATTGTTATTCACATGTGGATAAGTTAAAATTGAACTTAAGTGAATATGCACAAGGAAAAAAGCGGCCAAAACGGGCTGTGGATATAGAGAAAGCGGAGCGAGAGGTGAACAGCTTTGACGGAATTTGATACGATCGCCGCCATTTCGACGCCGATGGGCGAAGGGGCGATTGCCATCGTTCGGTTGAGCGGAGATCAAGCGGTTGAGATCGCTGACCAGCTTTTCCGCAGCCCGAGCGGAAAGCGGCTCAAAGACGTTCCATCGCACACGATCCACTACGGGCATATCATCGATCCGAAAAGCGGACGGGTCGTTGAAGAAGTAATGGTATCGGTTATGCGCGCACCGAAGACGTTTACGCGCGAGGACGTGGTCGAGATCAACTGTCATGGCGGGTTTGTTTCCGTCAATCGGGTGCTGCAGCTCGTGCTGGCAAACGGGGCGCGGCTCGCCGAGCCGGGGGAGTTTACGAAGCGGGCGTTTTTAAATGGGCGCATCGATTTATCTCAAGCTGAGGCAGTCATCGACCTGATCCGCGCCAAAACCGACCGAGCGATGAACGTCGCCCTACAGCAAATGGAAGGGCGCCTGTCAAAATTGATTCGCGAGTTGCGGCAGACGATTTTGGAGACGCTGGCACATGTTGAAGTCAATATCGATTATCCGGAATACGATGATGTGGAAGAAATGACGCCGCGCCTTTTGCGGGAAAAGGCGGAATATGTGCGCGGGCAAATTGAAAAGCTGCTGTCGACCGCCGCGCAAGGAAAAATATTGCGCGAAGGGCTGGCAACGGTCATTATCGGGCGGCCGAACGTCGGCAAATCGTCGCTTTTGAATGCGCTCGCCCATGAAAATCGGGCGATCGTCACCGATATTCCGGGGACGACGCGCGACGTCATCGAGGAATATGTCAACGTCCGCGGCGTACCGCTTCGCTTGATCGATACGGCTGGCATCCGCGAAACTGAAGATGTCGTCGAACGGATCGGCGTCGAGCGCTCGCAGCAAATGTTGAAGCGGGCCGACTTAATTTTGCTCGTTTTGAATTATCATGAACCGCTGACGGAAGAGGACGAGCGGCTGTTTGCCATGATCGAGGGAATGGATGCCATCGTCATTGTGAATAAAACCGATTTGCCCCGGCGGATCGATATGGAGCGGGTCAAGGAGCTGGCGGCCGGCCGGCCGGTCGTGGGGACATCCCTGTTGCATGAACAAGGAATTGATGAACTGGAGAAGGCGATTGCTGGCCTGTTTTTTGGGGGTGAGCTGGAAGCCGGCGATTTGACATACGTTTCCAACTCTCGCCATATCGCCTTGCTCGAGCAGGCGAAAACAGCGATCGAAGATGCCTTGGCCGGCATTGACGCCGGCATGCCGGTTGATCTCGTCCAAATCGATTTGCGCCGGGCATGGGAGTTGCTTGGCGAAATCATCGGTGATACGATCCATGAAAGCTTGATTGATCAGCTGTTTGCTCAGTTTTGTTTAGGAAAATAAGCGAGGAGGAAATGCCATATGGATTACCATGGAGGAACGTATGACGTCATTGTCGTTGGCGCCGGCCATGCCGGCTGCGAAGCGGCATTAGCTTCGGCGCGCATCGGGGCGAAGACGCTTGTCATTACGCTCAACCTCGATATGATCGCGTTCATGCCGTGCAACCCGTCGATCGGCGGCCCGGCGAAAGGAATCATCGTGCGCGAAATCGACGCTCTCGGCGGGGAAATGGCAAAAAACATTGACAAAACATACATTCAAATGCGGATGCTAAACACCGGCAAAGGGCCAGCCGTCCGCGCGCTTCGGGCGCAAGCCGATAAAGTGCTGTACCAGCGGGAAATGAAAAAAACACTCGAAAATCAAGAAAATTTGACGCTTCTGCAAGGAAAAGTCGAGCGGCTCATTGTTGAAGACGGCGTCTGCAAAGGCGTCATCACCCATACAGGGGCGCATTATTACGCCAAGGCGGTCGTCGTTACGACCGGGACGTTTTTGCGCGGGGAAATCATCATCGGCGACATTAAATATTCGAGCGGCCCGAACAACCAGCAACCGTCGATTAAGTTGTCCGAGCATTTAGAAGAGCTTGGGTTTAAGCTTGTTCGCTTCAAAACGGGCACGCCGCCGCGTGTCAACAGCCGGACGATCGACTACAGCAAAACGGAAATTCAGCCGGGTGACAAGGAGCCGCGGGCGTTTTCGTACGAGACGACAAAATACATCACTGATCAGCTGCCGTGCTGGCTGACGTACACGACGGAAGAAACACACCGCATCATCGATGAAAACTTGCACTTGTCGCCGATGTACTCCGGCATGATCAAAGGAACCGGGCCGCGCTATTGCCCATCGATCGAGGATAAAGTCGTCCGGTTCCACGATAAGCCGCGCCATCAAATTTTCCTCGAGCCGGAAGGGCGGAAAACGGAAGAAGTGTACGTGCAAGGGTTGTCAACAAGTTTGCCGGAACATATCCAGCGCAAGCTGCTTGAGACGATCCCGGGACTTGAGAAGGCGCAGCTCATGCGGGCTGGCTATGCGATCGAGTACGATGCCATCGTGCCGACGCAGCTATGGCCGACGCTCGAGACAAAGCTTGTGAAAAACTTGTATACCGCAGGGCAAATCAACGGCACGTCCGGCTATGAAGAAGCGGCGGGCCAAGGCATTATGGCCGGCATTAACGCCGCCCACCGTGCGCTCGGCCGCGAAGAAATCATTTTAAGCCGTTCGGATGCCTATATCGGCGTTTTAATCGACGACTTGGTGACGAAAGGGACGAATGAGCCGTACCGCCTGCTGACGTCGCGTGCCGAGTACCGGCTTTTGCTTCGCCATGACAACGCCGATTTGCGCCTGACCGAGCTCGGCTATCGGATCGGTCTCATTTCCGAAGAGCGGTATCAAAAATTTTTGGCGAAAAAAGAGGCGATCGAACGAGAGAAAAAGCGGCTGCAAACGGTGATCATCAAACCGACGCCCCAGGTGCAGGAAGTCATCCGTGAAGCGGGTGGAAGCGAGCTGAAAGACGGCATTCGCGCCGCCGATTTGCTCCGACGCCCGGAGATGACGTACGAGCACATCCGAAAACTGGCGCCGGCTGACGAGGAGATCGCTCCGGAAGTGGCTGAGCAAGTCGAAATTCAAATCAAGTACGAGGGCTACATCCAAAAATCGCTCCAAGAAGTTGAACGGCTCAAAAAAATGGAAAACAAAAAAATCCCGGAAGATATCGATTACGACGCCATCCAAGGGCTTGCAACCGAGGCGCGGCAAAAGCTCAAACAAGTGCGCCCGCTCTCAATCGCCCAGGCGTCGCGCATTTCCGGCGTCAATCCGGCCGATATTTCGATATTATTAGTGTATTTGGAACAAGGAAGAATCGCGCGCGTGTCGAATGAATAAACAATGAGGGAAAGGATTGGCTTATGGAGGCGACACAATTTCAAACCATGCTCGAAGAGAGGGGAATTCCCCTCTCTTCCCGGGCGCTTGCGCAGTTTGAGCGCTATTACGAACTGCTCGTTGAGTGGAACGAGAAAATGAATTTGACCGCTATTACGGACAAGCCCGGCGTCTATGTGAAGCACTTTTTCGACTCGGTGTCCCCGGCTTTTTACTACGACTTTTCAGCGCCGCTTGCGCTTTGCGATGTGGGCGCCGGGGCGGGATTTCCGAGCCTTCCGCTCAAAATTTGTTTTCCGCATTTGCGCGTTTCCATCGTTGATTCGCTGCAAAAACGCATCCGTTTTTTAGAGCATCTGATCACCGAGCTTGAGCTTGCGGACGTGGCGCTTTACCACGAACGCGCTGAGACGTTCGCCCGTCAAAGGGGGATGCGCGAATCATTTGACGTCGTCACAGCCAGAGCGGTGGCGCGCATGCCAGTGCTTGTCGAACTTTGCCTTCCGCTCGTGAAAATGGGCGGGACATTCATTGCGATGAAAGCTGCTTCGGCGCCCGAGGAGCTGAAAGAGGGAAACAAGGCGATTTCTGTGCTTGGCGGAGAAGTGACGGCGACGGAAACGTTCACGCTGCCGTTTGACGAAGGCGAACGAACGATCATTTTCATCCAAAAAATGAGAAAAACGCCGAACCAATACCCGCGCAAACCGGGAACGCCGAACAAACAACCGATTCAGTAGCGTCTTTGCGGGCGGCGGGAGGGCTTTGCCGGCTGAAAGAGAGAAACAAGCTGTTTTGCTCCCCCGCCTTCGTCCCGCGCCAAAAAACCGACCGTAAGGCGGCGTATGCCGGGCGAGACAGAGACATTTTGGCCAAGTATGTCCAAAGGTGGTGTAGGGGGATGAAGCATCCATTTTCGCGCTTGTTCAGCTTTGGAGAAAAAGAACAGGAAGAAATGGAGGAAAAGCAAGAGCGGGAGGAAGTTCGCCACATTCCGGTTGCCAGCATCATTCCGAACCGCTTTCAGCCGCGCACGATATTTGATGAAGAGAAGATCGACGAGTTGGCGCTGACGATCCGCACGCACGGCATCATCCAGCCCATCGTCGTCCGCGAATGCGGGAACGGACGGTTTGAAATCATCGCCGGCGAGCGAAGATGGAGAGCGGTGCAAAAACTTGGCTGGACGGAAATCCCCGCGATCATCAAAAACTTAAATGACAAAGAAACCGCCTCCGTCGCCCTCATTGAAAACTTACAGCGCGAAGAGTTGACGCCGATTGAAGAGGCGATGGCGTACGCCAAATTGATCGAGCTCCATGATTTGACGCAAGAAGCGCTCGCTCAGCGGCTCGGCAAAGGACAGTCGACGATCGCCAATAAGCTGCGTCTGCTGAAACTCCCGCAAGAGGTGCAAGAGGCGCTCTTGCAACGGGCGATTACGGAACGTCATGCGCGCGCGTTGATTGCCTTAAAAGATAAAGAAAAACAGCTGAAACTGCTGCAAGAAATCATCGACAAACAGTTGAATGTCAAGCAGACGGAAGATCGGGTGTTAAAGCTGCTCGAGGCGGGGGAACGGAAGCCAAAACCGAAGCGAAAGGCGTTCAGCCGCGATATGCGCATCGCCGTCAACACGATCCGCCAGTCGCTTTCCATGGTCGAAAGCAGCGGGGTGTCCGTCCAATCTGAAGAAGAAGAATTCGATGACTACTATCAAATTACGATTCGAATCGCGAAAAAATAACGAAAGTCACCTTTTGCCTCATCAAGCACAGCTGATGGGGTTTTTTCTTTCAGAAAACAAAGTCATTTTCCTGTTTTCGTGCTAAAATAAACATGGATTGAGGAAGAGATAGAGGTAGGTGGCATCGTGGGAAAAGTCATTGCTATTGCAAACCAAAAAGGCGGAGTTGGAAAAACGACGACAGCCGTCAATTTATCGGCCTGTTTGGCGCATCTTGGAAAAAAAGTGCTGCTTGTTGACGCCGATCCGCAAGGAAATGCGACGAGCGGCATCGGCATTGAGCGAGGCGATGTCGACGAATGCATTTACAATGTCATCATTGGCGACATGAAAGCAAAAGATGTCATTCGACCGACGGACATCGAAAATTTATACGTCATTCCAGCGACGATCCAGCTCGCCGGCGCAGAAATTGAGCTCGTCTCGGTCATTTCCCGCGAAATTCGGCTGAGAAACGCGATCGAGCCGCTGAAAGACAAATACGACTTCATTATTATCGACTGTCCTCCTTCGCTCGGCTTGCTGACGCTCAACGCGTTGACAGCGGCCAATTCTGTGCTCATCCCTGTCCAATGCGAATATTATGCGTTAGAAGGGCTCAGCCAGCTGCTTAACACGATCCGGCTTGTGCAGCGGCACTTAAACTATGATTTGCGCCTCGAAGGCGTTCTGTTGACGATGCTTGATGCAAGGACGAATCTAGGCTTGCAGGTCATTCAAGAAGTCAAAAAGTATTTCCGCGAAAAGGTGTACCAGACGATCATCCCGCGAAACGTGCGGCTGAGCGAGGCGCCAAGCCATGGCAAGCCGATCATTTTGTACGATGTGAAATCGCGGGGGGCGGAAGTGTATTTGGAACTGGCGAAGGAGGTGCTTGAACGTGGCTAAAGGTCTCGGCAAAGGCATCAGTGCGCTGTTTGACAACCTCTCTCTCAATGAACTTAATGGGAAAGAGGAAACGGTGCGGGAAGTAAGCATTCACGACCTTCATCCAAATCCGTACCAGCCGCGGAAAACGTTTCAGCCTGAGGCGATTGAGGAGTTGAAGCAATCGATTTTGCAGCACGGCATTTTGCAGCCGCTCATCGTCCGCCGTGCACCGAACGGATTTGAAATCGTCGTTGGCGAACGGCGCTACCGGGCGGCCAAAGAGGCGAATTTGCCGTCGGTGCCGGTTGTGGTGCGCGAGTTGACTGATGAGCAAATGATGGAGTTCGCCCTTCTTGAAAACTTGCAGCGCGAGGATTTGAACCCGATCGAGGAAGCGATGGCGTACAAAATGTTGATGGACAAGCTGCACTTAACCCAGGAGGAAGTCGCGAGCCGCGTTGGGAAGAGCCGTCCGCACATCGCCAATCATTTGCGTTTGTTGTCCCTCCCTTCAGATGTGCAAAAGCTGCTTATGGACGGCACACTTTCGATGGGACATGGCCGCGCGTTGTTGGGGCTGAAGCAAAAAAGCAAAATGAAACCGATCGTAGAACGGACGATTCGCGAAGGGTTGAACGTCCGCCAGCTTGAAAAACTGATCCAACAAGCGAACGAAAATGTTTCACGTGAAACATCAAAGCGGAAACCGCCGGAAAAAAGCGTGTTTATTCGCGAAAGCGAATCGTTGTTGCGCGAAAAATTCGGGACGAACGTCACGATTAAACAAACGAGGAAAAGAGGAAAAATTGAAATTGAGTTTTTTTCTCCGGAAGATTTAGAGAGAATATTAGAACTGCTCGATGTGCGGTTCGACGAGTAAGTCGGCCCTTTGATCAAGGCCGGTTTATTTTTTTGCGAGAGAGGGTTGGACATCATGGTGTTGTTAGGAACGATTATCAACGGAGTGAGCATTATTGCCGGGGCATTGATTGGAAAATGGCTTCATCGCATCCCCGAGCGAGTAAAGGAAACGGTGATGGGGGGGATTGGGCTTGCGGTGGCGCTGCTTGGCATACAAATGGGAATGAAAAGCGAACAGTTTCTCGTTGTTATTTTCAGCCTTGTTTTCGGCGGCATTCTCGGAGAGTGGTGGAACTGGGAGGAAAAGCTGAACCGGCTCGGTCAATGGCTCGAGGCGAAAGTGAGCGGAAACGGGCAAGGAAGCATCGCTAAAGGGTTTGTCAGCGCGACGTTGTTGTTTGTCATCGGGGCGATGGCCATCGTCGGAGCGCTTGACAGCGGGCTGCGCGGCGACCATAGAGTCTTGTATACGAAATCGATTTTAGACGGCTTTGCCAGTGTCATTTTGACGACGACGCTCGGCATCGGCGTCATCTTCTCCGCCTTGCCGGTCGTTGTTTATGAGGGTAGCATCGCGCTGTTGGCGACGCAAATCGAACGGTTTGTGCCGAAGGAAGTGCTCGATTCGTTCATCGCCGAATCAACGGCGACCGGAGGCATTTTAATTACGGCCATTGGACTCAATATGCTCGGTTTAACGAACATTCGCGCGGCCAATTTGCTGCCGAGCATTTTCGTTACAGCAGCGGCCGTTTTCGTTTTTTCCTTCGTCCGATAGCCGGCCTCGTGCCCCTCGAAAGCAAACAAAACACATTCATGAGTGTGTTTCGCTTTCCACCCCCGGTATGAAAATGGCGATTCAAGGCGCGCAAAAGAAATCCCCTCCTTGGACAGCTGAACAAGAGGGGGATTTGCCGCCTACCATAATGAATGCCGTTCTGTTGAGAGCAAAGGGGCACCGAGCCGCTCTTTTCGGAGGATGAACCGCTCCGCTTCATAAATGCCGTTGGCGATCGTTTTCGCCATATTCATGACAAGATGGAGGCGCGTATTTTGCAGGACGAAAAACTCCATAAACCCGCTGACATTGACAACCCCAGTAATATGGGCGTCGCCGACGGGAAGGAGCTGTTTGTTGACACCAGCCCCAGGGCGGACCGGTCCTTTGGCGATCGTAATGGCGCCGACGCTTTTCAGCCGCCCGAGGCAGGCATCGACCGCGATCATGAACGGATCGTGATGAATTAGTCGAATGGCTTCTACCTTTTCTTCCAAATTAACGGCATGGATTGGTTCTTCGAGTGTTCCGTACACGTGGAAGCGAGCCAACGGTTTCTCTTTGAGCATCGTGCCGACGAGCGGTCCAAGCGAATCGCCGGTCGAGCGATCTGTGCCGATGCAAACGATAGCGACCGGCTGAATGAGCGGGTCGGGAAGCAGTGAGGCGACCCGCCAAGCGATCGACGACACCGCCCCTTGCTCATCGTAAAACACGCGGTCTCTTTCCTCCTTGGACGAGAAAAATATCGATGGTATGCTCATTCGCTTCACTCCTACTTTCATTTCAAAAGTATTAACAGTATACGGAAAATAAAAGAATGATATACATTTCATTGTTCGTTTTCTTGCCTTTTCTTCGCGATAACGGGATATCGGGCTACAAATCAACGACCGGTCTTGTTAAAATAAAAGCGCAGAACAAGAAAAAGATTGAGGTGTCGCCAACGTTGAACACGATGGAAAAAACGATGAGCCGATTGTTCGCATTTTTGATGGATGAACAATTGTGGCTTCAGATCGGAAAAGGAATGCTGAAAATCGTCCTTATTCTACTCATATGCGCCGTAGCGGTGAAAGTGTTGAAAATTGCCGTTCATAACATGTTCAAAGTGCGGCAGAAGGCGCCGATCCGCATTTCTGAACGTCGGGAGGCGACGCTTGTTCGGCTGCTCGACAACGTCATTACGTACGTACTATATTTTATTGCGCTCTTGATGATTTTAGATGCGTTTGGCGTTCCCGTCAAAGCGCTGCTCGCTGGAGCCGGGGTCGTCGGGCTGGCCGTGGGTTTTGGCGCACAAAGCTTAGTGAAAGACATCATCACTGGATTTTTCATCATTTTTGAAGACCAGTTTGCGGTCGGAGATTATGTGCGCATCGGCAATTTTGAAGGGTATGTTGAAACGATTGGGCTTCGGGTGACGAAAATTAAAAGTTGGACCGGGGAAGTGCACATTTTGCCAAACGGCAGCATCACTCAAGTGACGAACTATTCGCTGCACAACAGCCTCGCTGTCGTTGACGTCAGCATCGCTTATGAAGAAGACATTGAAGAGGCGGAGAAAGCCATCCGCGAGCTTTTTCCGCAGCTGCCGGCGAAGTATGAAGACATGGTCGCCCCGCCGGAATTGCTTGGCGTGCAAAATTTAGCCAGCTCAGAAGTCGTATTGCGCATCACGTGCGAAACGAAGCCGATGCGCCATCTGGCGGTCGCTCGGGCGATCCGCAAGGAAGTGAAGTTGCTGTTGGACGAACGGGGAATCGAAATCCCATACCCGCGGCTTGTGCTGCATCGCCGCGACGGACAAGAACAGCCGGAGGCAAAGCCGCAACGGGAGCAATCGTTGTCATAGGGAGGTGGATCGATGGAAGAGAAACAGTTCGGCCTATACGATATCGTCGAAATGAAAAAGCCGCATCCATGTGGAACGAACCGTTGGAAAGTGATCCGCTTGGGCGCTGACATCCGCATTAAATGTGAAGGGTGCGCCCATAGCGTTTTGCTGCCGCGCAAAGAGTTTATCCGCAAAATGAAAAAAGTGCTCGTCAAACATGAAGAATAAGCAAATGAAGCATGGCGGCGAGGCCATGCTCTTTTGTTGCGAAGGGGAGGGAGAAAATGACGGAAACGATGCATGTAACATCATGCCCGCTCAACTGCTGGGACGTATGCGGGCTGAAGGTGACGGTGAACAAGGGGAAAGTCGTACGCGTTGACGGCGACGAACACCATCCCATCACGAAAGGAAACATTTGCGGACGTGGGCGGATGTTGAAAGAGCGAGTAAACGCCAAAGAACGCCTTCTCTATCCGTTGAAAAAAGTAAACGGGAAGTTCGTTCGCATTTCTTGGGAAGAGGCGCTTGATGACATCGCCAGAAAGATGTGGGAATTGAAAGAACGGTTTGGGCCAACTGCTGTACTCCACAGTCATGATTACGCCAACAACGGGTTGCTGAAAAACCTGGACCGCCGTTTTTTTAATTGCTATGGTGGGGCAACAGAGCTGATCGGCAGCCTTTGCTGGGGCGCGGGCATTGAGGCGCAGACATGGGATTTTGGCAACGCCTACAGCCATGCGCCAGAAGATATCGACAACAGCCGCCACATCGTCATTTGGGGGAGAAACGTCGCCCGCACGAACATGCATTTATTCGAGCGGTTGCTTGCCGCGAAAAAACGCGGGGCGACAATTGTGGTCATCGATCCGCTGTTTGGCCCGACGGCGCGCATCGCCGATCAGTACGTATGCATTAAGCCGGGGATGGATGCGTTTTTGGCGATGGGCGTCATGAAAGAATTGCTTCGCCTCGGACTTGAGGACCGTGCCTTTATCGAGCAGTATACGCTTGGGTTTGATGACGTCAAACAAGTATTAGATATGATTTCGCTTTCTGAGCTCGAGCGGCATACCGGCGTCAGTCGGGATCAAATGACGGAGCTGGCCCGGCTTTACGGGGACCGGCCAACGGCGACGTATCTCGGCCTTGGCATGCAGCGTTATGCGAACGGCGGCAATACAATCCGATGGATCGATGCCCTTGTCGCCGCAAGCGGAAACGTCGGCATTCCCGGCGGAGGGGCGAATTTTGGCAACTTGCAGGTGAGCGAATGCTTCGATAAATCGGCGTTGACGCTTCCGGAGCGGAAAACGGCCTCGCGCACATGGACGATGATGAAGCAGGCGGAAGAAATATTGCGGGCGAATGATCCGCCGATCGGCATGGTGATCGTCACGTGCGGCAACCCGCTCGTTCAAGTGCCGAACACGAACTTAATGAAAAAAGCGTTCGCTTCCGTTGAGACGGTCGTTGTATTCGAGCAGTTTATGACCGACACGGCCGCCGTCGCCGATTACGTTCTTCCAGTGGCCGCATCGTTTGAAGAAGAGGATGTGTATTGTTCCTCCATGTACCATGCATATGTAAACTACGGGCCAAAGCTTGTCGACCCGCCGGGCGAGGCGAAACCGGATTTGTGGATTTGGACGGAGCTGGCGAAACGGCTCGGGTTTGGGGACGATTTTGCCTATACGCGCGAGCAATTCCTTGCGATGGCGCTTCGGCCGTTGGAACAGCACGGCATTACGCTTGCGCGGCTGAAAACGGAGCACCGCGTCCTTTTGCCTGTCGAACCTGTGCCGTGGCGTGGCCGCCGATTTCAAACGCCAAGCGGCAAATATGAATTTACATCGACCATCGCCAAACAAAAAGGGATGGACGGCCGGCTGCAAATCATGTATCCGGCCGAATCGGAGGAAGCCAATCCGGCATTAGCCGCCAAATATCCGTATCGGCTGTTGACGATCCATCCGCTCCGCTCGAACCATTCGCAGCATTACCCGCTCATCCCGGAGCTGCAGGTGGTGCGCATTGAGGTGGCGGCCGACGTCGCCGTGAAAAAAGGGCTCGCCGATGGCGACCGGGCGCGTGTTTACAACGACCGCGGATCGCTCGTGGGAACGGTCAAGGTGCTTGATGGCGCCTACCCAGGCACGATCAACATTGACGAAGGACAATGGGGAGTGTTCGGCGGGCCGGTCAACGTCCTCACGTCCGATTTGGAGTCGGATAACGGCTGCGGCAGCACGCTTTATGACTGTTTGGTTGATATCGAAAAAGTCGCGCCGGAAGCGAAGTAAACAGTCAAAAGTGTTTTGGCAGTAGAAAAATGACGTTGTTGACGGCAACAAGCGGTTTAAGGCGGCTGATTCGAAAATGAAAATACAGAGTCGGCTTTGGGCGGCCGAGTGTTGGAAAAAGGGCGCCAACTCTTGCCTTTTTCGAAGCGGGCGGGAGAGGAAACATTCCCCGCCCGCGGAGCGCTTGTCATTTTCTGTGCCAGCCCATATAATGAGGGAAGATGTGAACGGGAAAGAGGAGTGGAACGAATGGGATTGACAGCAGGAATCGTCGGATTGCCGAACGTCGGTAAATCGACGTTGTTTAACGCCATTACGAAAGCAGGTGCTGAGTCAGCCAACTATCCTTTTTGCACGATTGAGCCGAACGTCGGTGTCGTCGAAGTGCCTGACGAGCGGCTCGATGTATTGACGGAAATGTTTCGCCCGAAGCGGACAGTGCCGACTGTTTTTGAATTTACCGATATCGCCGGCATTGTCAAAGGAGCAAGCAAAGGAGAGGGGCTTGGCAACAAGTTTTTGTCGCATATCCGCCAAGTCGATGCGATTTGCCAAGTCGTCCGCTGCTTCAGCGATGAAAACATCACCCACGTCGCCGGCAAAGTCGACCCGCTCGCCGATATCGAAACGATCAATTTGGAACTCGTATTGGCTGATTTAGAGACGGTTGACAAACGAATCGAGCGGGTCGGCAAAATCGCCAAGCAAAAGGATAAAGAGGCGGCGTTTGAATACGATATTTTGCGGCGGTTGAAGGAGACGCTCGAAGCCGGCAAGCCGGCGCGCACACTCGAGTTCACTGATGAAGAGATGAAAGTCGTCAAGCAGCTGCATTTGTTGACGATCAAGCCGATGCTTTACGTCGCCAATGTCGGCGAGGAAGACATCGCTGACCCTAGCGGCAATCCGTTTGTCAAGGACGTGAGCGAGTTTGCGAAGCGCGACAACGCTGAAGTCATTGTTGTCTGCGCCAAAATCGAAGAGGAAATCGCTGAGTTCAGCGATGAGGAAAAACGGCAATTTTTGCAGGAGCTCGGCATCGAGCAGTCCGGCCTTGACCAGCTTATCCGCGCCGCTTACAGCTTGCTTGGATTGGCGACGTTTTTCACCGCCGGCGAGCAGGAGGTGCGGGCGTGGACGTTCCGCAAAGGGATGAAAGCGCCGCAATGCGCCGGCATCATCCATTCCGACTTTGAGCGCGGATTTATTCGCGCAGAAACGGTGTCGTACGCTGACCTCGTCGCGGCTGGATCGATGGCGGCGGCGCGTGAAGCCGGCAAAGTGCGCCTTGAAGGGAAAGACTACGAAGTACAAGACGGCGATATTATGCACTTCCGGTTCAACGTATAACATCTAGGCAAGTTCGGGGGTTATACAGCAGGTGTGGAGGAAAAAAGCTGGCCGTTTGCGCCGACGGAATGCGGCAAACTGCCTTGCTTATCGTTGTCGATCATGGTATAATCAACAAATGTGAGTAATGGTGATTGCTCCTTGCCCTTCCGTTCGGAAGGGCCGCTTAGACCAAAAGGAGGTGACGAGCGTGAGAAAGTACGAAATCATGTACATCATCCGCCCGAACATGGACGATGAAGCGAGACAAGCTCTCGTCGAACGGTTCAACAACGTGTTGAAAGAAAACGGCGCGGAGATTACGAACGTGACGGATTGGGGCAAGCGCCGCTTAGCCTATGAAATTCAAAAATACCGCGACGGCTATTACATGATTGTCAACGTCGTATCGGAGCCGAAAGCGGTGCAAGAATTCGACCGCTTGGCGCGCATCAGCGAAGACATCATCCGTCACATCGTCGTCAAAGAGGAAGAATAATCTTTTCGATTAGGATGAAGAGGTGGTTCTGATGATTAACCGCGTCATTTTGGTCGGCAGGTTAACGAGAGATCCGGAGTTGCGTTACACTCCAAGCGGAGTGGCTGTTGCCACGTTTACGCTCGCGGTCAACCGTCCGTTTACAAATCAGCAGGGCGAGCGGGAAACGGATTTTATTCAATGTGTCGTTTGGCGCCGCCAGGCGGAAAACGTTGCCAACTTTTTGAAAAAGGGGAGCTTGGCTGGCGTCGATGGCCGACTGCAAACCCGCAGCTATGAAAATCAAGAAGGTCGGCGCGTGTACGTAACGGAAGTGGTGGCTGATAGCGTCCAATTTCTTGAGCCGAAAGGAACGAGCGAGCAGCGAGGGGCAACAGCAGGCGGCTACTACGGGGATCCGTTCCCGTTCGGACAAGATCAGAACCACCGATATCCGGATGAAAAAGGGTTTGGCCGCATTGATGACGATCCGTTCGCCAATGACGGCCAGCCGATCGATATTTCTGATGATGATTTGCCGTTTTAATAAACAAGTGGCTTCAAGCCCATGCCTCTAAACAACGCGCAGGCAGCGGGCCATTCCACCGATGAGGAAACGATGGCAACGGAAAGGAGGAAATAGCATGGCAGGACGGAAAGGCGGCCGCGGCAAACGCCGCAAAGTATGTTACTTCACGGCGAACAATATTACGCATATCGACTACAAAGATGTCGATTTGCTGAAAAAGTTCATTTCTGAACGCGGCAAAATTTTGCCGCGCCGTGTAACGGGAACGAGCGCGAAATATCAGCGCAAATTGACGGTCGCGATCAAACGCGCGCGCCAAATGGCGCTTCTGCCGTACGTTGCGGACGAGTGAGCCGAAAGCAAGCAGTAAGGGGGGATCCTTACTGCTTTTTTTATCTCCTTTGACCGAGAGGACTCCCACTCTCAAGCAGAGCGAAGGTGGGGAAGAAGGTCAAATCACCAAAAAACAAAGAAAGGGGAACGTCCATTGCGAAAAACGCACGCCCTCGCCGAAGCGGCGATTGAGCTTGCGCTGTTTGCTGTTTTGTTTTTGCTTGCCTTATATGCGCCGGTCATCGGGGTTGTCGCCGCTTTGTTTTTAGCGCTCCCGTTTATGGTATTTACGATGCGCCATGGATGGATTCCAGCTGTTTTGTTGCTGGCTGCGGCTCTTGTCATCTCCGGCTTGATCGGCTCGCTTTTGTCGCTGCCGATGGCGCTTATGTTTGGTACTTTCGGCATGGCCGTCGGCGCGATGTTGGCGAAACAGAAAAACCGTTACGTCGTTCTTCTTGTCGGCGCGCTTGTATTTTTGGCGAATATCGTGCTCGATTACATCATCTCGATTCAATTTTTGCACGTCGATATGATCCAAGATACGCTTGCGCTCGTACGCGAATCGTTTGACACAGCGATGCGCCTAATGAAGGGAATGGGACAAGCGCCGCCTGTGGAGATGCAAAGGCAGTTCGAGCAAGGGCTGAAGCTGATCGGCTATATGGTTCCGACGTTGTTTGTCGTTGCCTCGTTTGCGCTGGCGTACGCGACGATCATCGTCTCGCTGCCGGTGATGAAGAGGCTGAAGCTGCCGGTCGGTTCATGGCCGCCGTTTCGCGAGTTGACGTGGCCGAAAACCGTATTGTGGGTGTATGTCTTCGTACTCCTTCTCTCCTTGTTCCCGTTCGAAGAAGGATCGTTTGCCTATATCGCTGTGTTGAATTTATCGTATGTATTGCAGTTGGCGATGATCGTGCAAGGATTTTCGTTTCTTTACTACGCCGCTTACAAAAAAGGGATTGGCAAAGGAGTGGTGGCGGCAGGGACGGTCGTTTGCTTATTCCTGCCTTTTCTACTTTATCTCGTGGCGATATTCGGTATAATTGATTTAGGATTTGATTTGCGCCGCCGCATATGATAATTGGATAAGGTGAGTCATTTCTTCAGTGTAGGAGCTGACTTGAATGTCCCATTTTTATGAAAGGAAAGCGTATCGCTATCCGTTCTATGTGTTAGCCGCCCTGGCGGTGCTGATGGCGATCGGCTTGTTTTACTTCCAATGGCTGCTCGGCCTTGTCGCCCTTCTTGGCGTCGGGTTTGTGCTTTATTATGTCATTGGGACGCAACGCTCCTTGCATAAAGAGTTGGAGCACTATATTGCCAATTTATCGCACCGAGTGAAAAAGGTGGGCGAGGAAGCGTTGATGCAAATGCCGATCGGTATTATGCTCATCGATGAAGGGGGAGAAATCGAGTGGTCGAACCGTTTTTTGGCCGCCTGCTTTAAGGAACAGACGCTCGTCGGCCGCTCGCTCGCCGAGCTTTCCGAATCGTTGGCCGCTTTTGTGAAAAGGGGAAAAACGGATGAAGAGATTTTCGAGCTGAACGGAAAGCAGCTGAAAGTGGTCATTCGCCGCCCTGAACGGCTTCTTTACTTTTTCGACGTCACCGAACATATGGAATTGAAGCGGCAGTACGAAGCGGAACGGCTGGTGCTCGCCATCATTTTTCTTGACAATTATGATGAAATTACGCAAGGGATGGACGATCAGGCAAAAAGCCAACTAAACAGCCTCGTCACTTCCGTGTTGAACCGGTGGGCGAACGACTATGGCATTTTTTTGAAGCGGATGTCATCCGACCGATTTATTGCCGTATTGAACGAACATATTCTTGGGCGGCTCGAGAAAAGCAAATTTTCCATTCTCGACGAAGTGCGAGAGCAGACGGCAAAACATCATGCCCAGCTGACGCTAAGCATCGGCATCGGCGCCGGCGTGTCCCCGCTCCCGGAGCTCGGGGCGCTCGCCCAATCAAGCTTGGACTTAGCGTTGGGGCGCGGGGGCGATCAAGTCGCGATTAAGCAAGGAAATGGAAAAGTGAAGTTTTACGGCGGCAAAACGAACCCGATGGAAAAGCGGACGCGCGTCCGCGCCCGCGTCATTTCCCATGCGCTTCGCGAACTGATTGCAGGAAGCGACAAAGTGCTCATCATGGGACATAAATATCCCGATATGGACGCCATGGGAGCGGCGATTGGCGTTTTAAAAGTCGTCCAATCGAACCAAAAGGAAGGGTTTATCGTCGTCGATCCGGCCAAAACGGATGCCGGGGTGCAACGGTTGCTTGAGGAAATGAAAAAACATGCTGAATTATGGTCAAGATGCCTAAAGCCGGAGCAGGCGCTTGAGCTCGTCACCGAGGATACGCTTTTGATCGTCGTCGATACGCATCGCCCGTCGCTCGTTATTGAAGAGCGGCTATTGTATCGCACTGACCATATCGTCGTCATCGATCACCATCGCCGCGGCGAAGAGTTCATTGAGGCGCCGATTCTCGTCTATATGGAGCCGTATGCTTCCTCGACATCCGAACTCGTCACCGAGCTGTTAGAGTACCAACCGAAACGGATGAAGCTGACCATGCTCGAAGCGACCGCCCTGCTTGCCGGCATCGTCGTTGACACGAAAAGCTTTACACTCCGCACCGGCTCACGGACGTTCGACGCCGCGTCATACTTGCGCGCCCAAGGAGCGGATACGGTGCTTGTGCAAAAATTGCTGCGGGAAAGCATCGCCAACTACGTCAAACGGGCGAAATTGATCGAACGGGCGGTGATCGATGAGCATGGCATCGCCATCGCCAAAGGGGGCGAGAACGAGGCGCACGATCAAGTGTTGATTGCGCAAACGGCTGATACGCTTCTTACTTTAAGCGGCGTCGTTGCTTCGTTCGTCATTTCCAAGCGGTCCGACGGGACGGTCGGCATCAGCGCCCGCTCGCTTGGCGATGTCAACGTGCAAGTCATTATGGAACGGCTTGGTGGAGGCGGACATTTGACAAACGCCGCCGCCCAATTGTCTGAAGTGACGGTGGAAGAGGCGGAGCGGCAGCTGCGTGAAGCCATTCATGACTATTTCGAGGGGGGGAAGTCATCATGAAAGTCATTTTTTTAAAAGATGTGAAAGGAAAAGGGAAAAAAGGGGAAATCAAAGACGTCGCCGACGGCTATGCAAACAACTTTTTATTCAAACAAGGGCTTGCCATTGAAGCGACGCCGGCGAACATCAAAGCGCTCGAGGCGCAAAAACAAAAAGAGCAGCGCCAGGCGGCGGAAGAGCTGGCGAATGCGAAAAAACTGAAAGAAGAGCTCGAGAAGCTGACGGTGGAAATTCCGGCGAAAGCGGGCGAGGGCGGCCGTTTGTTCGGCTCGATCACGAGCAAGCAAATCGCTGAGGCGCTTCAGGCCCAGCACGGCTTGAAGCTTGACAAACGGAAAATCGAGCTTGCTGATGCCATTCGCTCCCTCGGATATACGAACGTGCCGGTGAAGCTCCATCCGGAAGTGACAGCGACATTAAAAGTGCACGTCAAGGAACAAAAATAACGGTAGCGACGATGCCCCCGCCCGCTATGGCGGGGGCATTATCGACGGAAATGAAACGGGGGAAAAGGCGGTGAGACGATGAGCGAACTTTTTTCAGAACGAATTCCTCCGCAAAGCATTGAAGCCGAGCAGGCCGTGCTTGGCGCTGTGTTTTTGGATCCCACTGCGCTGACGCTCGCCTCGGAACGATTAATTCCCGAAGACTTCTACCGCGCGGCCCATCAAAAAATTTTCCACGCCATGCTTCGCGTCGCTGATAAAGGCGAGCCGGTCGATTTAGTAACGGTGACGGCGGAACTGGCCGCTTTGGAGCAGCTCGAGGAAGTGGGCGGCGTCTCCTACTTAAGCGAGCTTGCCGATTCTGTGCCGACAGCGGCCAATGTCGAATACTACGCCCGCATTGTTGAAGAAAAATCATTGCTTCGCCGCCTCATTCGCACGGCGACATCGATTGCCCAAGATGGCTATACAAGGGAAGATGAAATTGACGTTTTGCTCGATGAAGCCGAAAGGAAAATTATGGAAGTTTCCCAACGGAAACATTCAGGCGCCTTTAAAAATATTAAAGATGTTCTCGTACAGACGTATGACAACATTGAAATGCTCCATAACCGGAACGGAGACATCACCGGCATCCCGACCGGATTCACTGAGCTCGACCGGATGACGTCCGGATTTCAGCGCAGCGACTTGATTATCGTCGCCGCCCGGCCGTCGGTGGGGAAGACGGCATTCGCGTTAAACATCGCTCAAAATGTGGCAACGAAAACGAGCGAAAATGTCGCCATTTTCAGCTTGGAAATGAGCGCCCAGCAGCTTGTGATGCGGATGCTTTGCGCTGAAGGCAACATCAACGCCCAAAACTTGCGCACTGGCAAGCTGACGCCGGAAGATTGGGGCAAGCTGACGATGGCGATGGGCAGTTTGTCCAACGCCGGCATCTATATTGACGATACGCCGAGCATCCGCGTCAGCGACATTCGCGCCAAATGCCGCCGCTTGAAGCAAGAAAGCGGACTCGGCATGGTGGTGATCGATTATTTGCAGCTCATTCAAGGAAGTGGGCGCAACCGGGAAAACCGTCAGCAGGAAGTGTCGGAAATCTCCCGTTCATTAAAGGCGCTCGCCCGCGAGCTCGAAGTGCCGGTCATCGCTTTGTCGCAGCTGTCGCGCAGCGTTGAGCAACGGCAAGACAAGCGGCCGATGATGTCCGACCTACGCGAGTCGGGAAGCATTGAGCAGGACGCTGATATCGTCGCCTTTTTGTACCGCGACGACTACTACAACAAAGATTCCGAGAACAAAAACATCATCGAAATCATTATCGCCAAACAGCGGAATGGCCCGGTCGGGACGGTGCAGCTGGCCTTTATCAAAGAATATAATAAATTCGTTAACCTAGAGCGCCGTTTCGATGAGGCGCAAATTCCACCGGGGGCGTAAGACGGACCGCGCTGCCGGCGGCGAGCGCCTTTTTGTTCTTTTGGCATTTGACTATTTCCCCGTTTACACCCACGGCGTTGAAGCGGGAGCCTTCCTGGTCATTAATAAACGAATAAAAAAGACAACATTTTCTTTTAATGTTCGTGTTTCATTGACTTTATGTCTGAAAACTGGTACACTGACAATGTTTAGACCGAGGAAACTGGAGGTGCTCGCCATGTCGTCAGTCGTTGTTGTCGGCACGCAATGGGGCGATGAAGGGAAAGGGAAAATTACGGACTTTTTATCGGAAAATGCGGAAGTGATTGCCCGGTATCAAGGGGGAAACAACGCCGGACACACGATCGTGTTCAACGGGGAAAAGTATAAGTTGCACTTGATCCCGTCGGGCATTTTTTATAAAGATAAAATTTGCGTCATCGGCAATGGGATGGTCGTTGACCCGAAAGCGCTCGTCGCGGAGCTTTCGTATTTGCACGAGCGCGGCATTTCGACGGACAATTTGCGCATCAGCAACCGCGCTCATGTCATTTTGCCGTATCATTTGAAATTGGACGAGCTTGAGGAAGAACGGAAAGGGACAAACAAAATTGGCACGACAAAAAAAGGAATTGGGCCGGCTTACATGGATAAGGCGGCGCGCGTCGGCATCCGCATTGTTGATTTGCTTGACCGCGACGTGTTTGCCGAAAAGCTGGAGCGCAACTTGAGGGAGAAAAATACCTTGCTTGAAAAAGTGTACGGAGTCGAAGGCTTCCGGTTGGAGGACATTTTTGAGGAGTATTACGAGTACGGCCAGCAAATCGCTAAATACGTCTGCGACACATCGGTCGTATTGAACAATGCGCTTGATGAAGGGCGCCGCGTCTTGTTCGAAGGAGCGCAAGGCGTCATGCTTGACATTGACCAAGGAACATATCCGTTTGTCACGTCGTCGAATCCAGTCGCTGGCGGGGTGACGATTGGCGCCGGTGTCGGGCCGACGAAAATCAAACATGTCGTCGGGGTGGCGAAAGCCTATACGACGCGCGTCGGCGATGGGCCATTCCCGACGGAGCTGCACGATGAAATCGGCGATCGCATTCGCGAAGTCGGGCGCGAGTATGGGACGACGACCGGCCGCCCGCGCCGCGTCGGCTGGTTTGACAGCGTTGTTGTCCGTCATGCCCGCCGGGTGAGCGGCATTACGGACTTGTCGCTCAACTCGATCGACGTGTTGACCGGTATTGAAACGTTAAAAATTTGCGTCGCCTATCGCTACCGCGGCCAAGTGCTCGAAGAATTTCCAGCCAGTTTGAAAGTGTTGGCCGAATGCGAGCCGATCTATGAAGAACTTCCTGGTTGGACGGAAGATATCACCGGGGTGAAAAGTCTAGACGAGCTGCCGGCGAACGCCCGCCATTACGTCGAGCGCATTTCCCAGCTCACCGGCATCCCTCTTTCGATTTTCTCCGTCGGCCCGGATCGTTCGCAAACGAACGTCGTCCGCAGCGTCTACGCGTAAGCGGCAACAGTGGACGGCGGCAGGCAGCGTATAAACAATGCAAACTACAGGCATAGATGCGCGCGCGTCTATGCTTTTTTCTTTGATAGGCTCCTCAAAATGGCAATCGGCAAAGGATGATTTCATGTTCATAACATGGTAAATTAGTAATGATAGGATTCCATCGCAAAAGGAAGGATGTGAGCGAGATGGAAAAACGCATTTTAGTCGTTGATGATGAAAAACCGATTGCCGATATTTTGCAATTTAATTTGCAAAAAGAAGGATATGAAGTCATTTGCGCCTACGACGGCGAAGAAGCGCTGCAAAAAGTCGAAGAAACGATGCCGGATTTGATTTTATTGGATATTATGTTGCCGTTAAAAGATGGCATGGAAGTATGCCGTGAAGTGCGGAAAAAATATGATATGCCGATCATCATGCTGACAGCGAAAGATTCCGAGATTGATAAAGTGCTTGGGTTGGAGCTTGGTGCGGACGATTATGTGACAAAGCCGTTCAGCACGCGCGAGCTCCTGGCGCGGGTGAAGGCAAACTTGCGCCGCCATGCGCAAACGGCCAACCAAGAAGAAGGAGAAAACGAAACAAATGAAATCGTCATTGGCCCGCTCGTCATCCGTCCGGACGCGTATGTCGTGCAAAAGAGGGGGGAAACCATTGAACTGACCCACCGCGAATTTGAACTGCTTCATTACTTGGCGAAGCATATCGGCCAAGTGATGACGCGCGAGCATTTGCTGCAAACCGTTTGGGGCTACGATTACTATGGCGATGTGCGCACCGTCGACGTGACGGTAAGACGTCTGCGTGAAAAAATTGAGGACAACCCTTCCCACCCGAATTGGATCGTCACAAGACGGGGTGTCGGCTATTACTTGCGCAATCCGGAACAGGAGTCATGAGCCAGCATGAAAAAAGTAGGCCCATTCCGTTCGATTCATTTTAAGTTTGTCATCATTTATGTATTACTGATTCTCGTCGCCATGCAAATCATCGGCGTGTACTTCGTCCGCAAGCTGGAAACGGAGCTTGTGCAGAACTTTAAAAACTCATTAAACGAACGGGTGACCTTGCTCGCCTATAACGTCGAGCAGGCGATGAATCGGGAGCGCGATGAAAAAAGCCCGACATTGGAAGAAGACATCCGTTCGCTTCTTCATGATTTCGTTTCCCAAGACATTTCCGAAGTGCGCGTCATCGATGAGAAAGGGAAAGTGCTTGCGACATCCAATCCGTATATGCAAAACATCGTCGGAAAGCGGACGACCGAGATTTATGTAAAACGTTCCCTCGTCACCGGCGAAATCGTCGACCGGATGCTGCTCGATTCGAAAACAGGCCATCGCATGTACATTTCGTCGACTCCGATCAAAACGAACGGCGAAATCAAAGGTGTCATTTACGTCATCGCCTCGATGGAAAACGTCTTTTCGCAAATGCGGCAAATCAATATGATTTTGGCGACCGGGACGGGGATCGCTCTCGCCATTACCGCCGTGCTCGGCATTTTTTTGTCACGCACGATCACCCGGCCGATTTCCGATATGCGCCGGCAAGCGCAGGCGATGACGAGGGGAGATTTCTCCCGCAAGGTCAAAGTGTACGGCTATGATGAGATCGGCCAATTGGCGATGACGTTCAACAATTTGACGAAAAAATTGCAGGAAGCGCAGGCGACGACGGAGGGAGAGCGGCGCAAGCTCGAGTCGGTGTTGACGCATATGACCGATGGCGTCATTGCGACCGACCGCCGCGGGCGCGTCATTCTCATTAACGATGCGGCGTTAAACATTTTGAATGTTTCACGTGAAACAGTGCTGTCGAGTTCGATCGTCGACGTGCTTGGCATTGCCGACCAGTATACGTTTGAAACGCTGCTTGAGGAGCGCGATTCGCTCATTTTAGATTTCAGCACGGATGAGGAACTGTATATTTTGCGCGCGTCGTTGTCGGTGATTCAAAAAGAGGGCGGATTTGTCAACGGGTTGATCGTCGTTTTGCACGACATTACCGAACAGGAAAAAATCGACCGCGAGCGACGGCAGTTTGTCGCCAATGTGTCGCATGAATTGCGCACGCCTCTCACCACGATGAAAAGCTACTTAGAAGCGCTCGCTGATGGCGCTTGGCAAGATAAAGACATCGCGCCGAGGTTCATTCAAGTCGTGCAAAATGAAACGGAACGGATGATTCGGCTCGTCAACGACTTGCTCCATCTGTCCAAGCTCGACAGCAAAGACTACAAGCTGAAGAAAACGTGGATCAATTTTTCAGCCTATTTCCATAAAGTCATTGACCGATTTGAGTTGACGAAAAGCGACAACATCCGGTTCGTTCGCAAAATTCCGCGCGAGGCGATTTTTATTGAAGTTGATGAAGATAAAATTACGCAAGTGTTAGACAACATTATTTCGAACGCTTTGAAATACTCTCCGCAAGGCGGGACGATTACATTTCGCGTCCGCAAACTGGCTGATGAAATTATTGTCAGCGTCAGCGACGAAGGAGTCGGCATTCCGAAAGCCGACTTGGCAAAAATTTTCGAACGGTTTTACCGGGTCGACAAGGCGCGATCGCGCAAATTGGGCGGCACGGGGCTTGGGCTGGCCATTGCCAAAGAAGTCGTCGTCGCCCATGGCGGGACGATTTGGGCAGAAAGCAAGGAGCATAAAGGAACGACGATTTATTTTACGCTGCCGCTAGAACGCGAGCAAAAGGATGACTGGTGCGATGTATGAAACGATCAAAACCATCGTGTTGACGTTGCTTGTGCTCATCAGCATTACCTTAACGTTTGCCTTATGGACATATCATCCGAAATACGACGTGCTGCAAAACGACGAATACATTCAACACGTCTCCGTGAGCAATACGCAAGTAGATACAGCGATGGTCGTGCAGCCAAAGCAGATTCTCATTCATAAAAACGGCGTCCCCTATGCTGTGACGAAAGACGACGAGAAAAATGAAGTGCTGAAAGAAATGAAAAAATGGACGCTTGACGATTTCGAAGATGTTTCGTCTTCTGTTCCGCAAGGGAAGTTTTTATCGTTTTTAAATGGCAAAGAGCGGCTTGAGATCATTTACCCCGATGAGGTACCGATCGACATATACCGATTGATTTTCACGATCGATGACAGGGGGCTCGACGGATTGGCGTTTGACCGTCTGCTCATCCCGCTCGGCGGGAAGGATGAGTTCCCCATCTACTTCATCGCGACTGACAAGCGCAAAATCTACAAGGCGATTGCCAGCGACGCCTCCTTATCGACGATCGGCCGGCTGGCGAAAGAAGCGAGCCATTTTCCGCGTTATTTCGCTTATCCGGTCAGTGAAACGAAGCAGTTGTATTTGCCGGAAAAAGAAGTGGTGCTCAGCAGTCTGCAATATTATACGGACGAGCTGGACGCAGACAAGTTTAAAGAAGCGCTCTTTAGCGATCCGAGCTTTGTCAAAAAAGATTTGATTCCGTTTGGCGAAGAATATACAGACGGTTCGCGGCTGATGGACGTCGATTTTCTTCAACGGATGCTGCTGTATGTGAATCCAGCGGCGCGCGTCTCGAATATGGGACAAACGGAGCAAGAAACCCATATCATCCAAAAAAGCATTGATTTCGTCAATGAGCATGGCGGTTGGACGGATCTGTACCATTTCGCCCGCTGGAGCGAGGAGGATCGAAAAGTCACGTTCCGGCTTGTCGTCAACGGCTATCCAGTCTTTAATGAGTACGGCATGTCAGAAATCGTGGAGACGTGGGGAGCGTCCGATTTGATGAAATACCAGCGCCCGCTCTTCCGCCTTGAAATCGCGGATCGCACCCGCACACCAAAAACGCTGCCGTCCGGCCATGAGGTCGTCAACTGGTTCGAACAGACGAAAGGCGTTCGCAAATCGCTCATCAAAGATATTGCCATTGGCTATGAGCTCGTCAAAGATCCGGAGCGGGAAAAAGTCATCCGCCTTGAACCGGCATGGTTCTACTTGTACGGACAAACATGGAAAAAGGTAAACATGGGCGATGAGGCGGGAGGAGGGGGAACAAATGGACTGGAGTAAAACGAAGACGATTTTTATTATCGTGTTCCTCATCCTCGACTGCTTTTTAGGCTATCAGTTTATGGAAAAACGAAACAGCAGCCAGCTCGATGTCATTTTGGAAACGACGATTGAAGAGCAGCTTGAGGCGAACGGCATTACGTACGTCGATCTGCCGAAGGAAGTGACGAAAGCGGCGTATGTCAGCGGCAAAAGCCGCTCATTCACCATGGCGGATGTAAAAAAGCTGCCCGGGCAAAAAGTGAAAATCGAAGGAGAAACGAAAGTCAAAGGGACGTTCATCGATCCGGTTGCGCTGCCCATTGACGATCCATACCAGCTGCGTGAGTTTTTGCAGCGCTACATCATCGGCGGCGGGCAATATGCCTTTTGGTCGTTTGATGAAAAACAAGGAATCTTGACCTGCTACCAAGTGTATGACGGCAAGATGATTTACGGCAATGAAAACAGCAAGCTCGTCATCCATGTCAACGGGAGACGGGAAGCGCTGTCGTATGAACAGACGATGCTCAGCGACTTGGAAAAGTACGAGCGGAAGCAAGATATCGTCCCGGCGATTAAAGCCATTGAGACGTTGTACCGAAAAGGGCATTTGCAGCCGGGCGACCGCGTCACGAAAGTGGAGCTTGGCTATTACGGGCTTGTTCAATTTACTGCATCCCAAGTGTTGACTCCAACTTGGCATATCGTTGTCAATCGGAAGGAAGACTATTTCGTCAATGCGTTTGAAGGGCAAGTGATCAATGATCAAGGAAATGTGCTGGAGTGAAAGAACATGACGATGCGATTTAGTGTGCTGGCCAGCGGCAGCACCGGCAACGCCTTTTACATTGAGACAGACCGCCAGCGCCTGCTTGTTGACGCCGGTTTGAGCGGCAAGCAGCTTGAGGAGTTGTTTACTGAGATCGGCCGCCATCCGAGACAGCTTGATGCGCTGCTTGTCACCCATGAACATAGCGACCATATTAAAGGGCTCGGCGTCCTTGCCCGCAAGTATCGGCTGCCGGTGTATGCCAATGAAAAAACGTGGCGGGCGATGGAACAAGCGGTTGGCGACATTCCGCCCGAGCAAAAATTTGTCTTTCCGCTCGGCGCGGTAAGGACGTTCGGCGATGTTGACGTCGAATCGTTCGGCGTCTCTCACGACGCCGCCGAGCCGATGTTTTACGTTTTCCACTATGAAGGGAAAAAGCTTGTGTTGCTCACCGATACCGGCTACGTGAGCGAGCGGATGAAAAAGACGATTGAAAACGCGGATGTGTTCGTGTTTGAAAGCAATCACGACGTCGGCATGCTGCGGATGGGGAGATATCCATGGAGCGTCAAGCGCCGCATTTTAAGCGATATCGGCCATATTTCGAATGAGGAAGCGGGTTTGGCGCTTGCTGACGTGATCGGCGACCGGACAAAACAAATTTATTTGGCCCATTTGAGCCAAGATAACAATATGAAAGAGCTGGCGCGCATGACCGTGGCGCAAGTGTTGGAACAGAAAGGCTTAGCGGTCGGCGCCCGCTTTCATTTGTATGATACCGATCCGCGTCGGGCGACGGCGCTGGCGTATGTATAACGCCCGTTTTGCCGAAACTGTGGGAAACGCATTTGTTGGATTTTTTCTCCTGTTCATGATTATAATGAGGAATGGAGATGAATGTGGAAAGGATGGTGAGCATGGGATACTACGATGACCATTATGAGCCGTACGAACAAACGAGGAGGAAGCGGCGCAGCGGATCGTTTGTTTCCGCGCTTGTCGGCGCCGTGTTAGGAGGGCTGCTCGTCCTTATATCCATTCCGGCGCTTTCCCGTTGGGACATCCTCCCGTATGATGTTGTGCCGAATCAAAGAGCAGAGGAAGAGCCAAAAACAGAGGAAAATGGAACTCCACCGATTCGGCAGAGTGTTTCCGTTGATGTGACGACGGCGGTGACAAAGGCGATCGACCAAGTGTCGGATGCAGTTGTCGGCGTTGTCAACATTCAAGAAGCCAGCTTTTGGTCGCAAGGAGGCGAGGCTGGCGTCGGATCGGGCGTCATTTACAAGAAAGCGGGAGGCCGGGCGTTTATCGTCACGAACCATCATGTTGTTGAAAACGCCAGTCAGCTCGAAGTGAGCCTCAAAGATGGGACGAGAGTGCCGGCGAAGCTGCTGGGCAGCGATGTGCTTATGGATTTAGCCGTCTTGGAAATTGACGCGAAGCACGTGAAAAAAGTCGCCCAGTTCGGCAACTCTGATGCGGTGAAGCCAGGCGAGCCGGTCATTGCCATCGGCAACCCGCTCGGTTTGCAGTTTGCCGGCTCGGTGACACAAGGCATTATTTCCGGAACGAACCGGACGGTCGAAGTCGATTTGGACCAAGACGGCGCTCCAGACTGGAACGCAGAAGTATTGCAGACGGATGCAGCGATCAACCCGGGCAACAGCGGCGGCGCTCTTGTCAATATCAAAGGGCAAGTCATCGGCATCAACTCGATGAAAATCGCCCAAGAGGCGGTTGAAGGCATCGGGTTCGCGATCCCGATCAACACGGCCATTCCGATCATTTCGGACTTGGAAAAATACGGACAAGTGCGCCGTCCGTATATGGGCGTTGAACTTCGCTCGCTGAGCGACATCCCATCGTACCATTTGCAGGCGACGCTTCATTTGCCGCCGAACGTAACGGAAGGAGCGGCGGTCATTCAAGTCGTGCCGATGTCACCAGCTGCACAGGCGGGCTTAAAACAGTTTGATGTCATCGTGGCGCTTGACGGCGAAAAAATCCGCAACGTGCTTGATTTGCGCAAATATTTGTATACGAAAAAATCAATCGGTGACCGGATGGAAGTCACGTTTTATCGTGATGGGAAAAAACGCACGGTCACGATGAAGCTGGCGCGCGAGTCGTATTAAACGAATGGAGGGAGCGGAAACGCTCCTTCTTTGTTCCACAGGGAAAGGAGCGAGAATGATGATATTCACATGTGAAGAACATGTCGACATTGCCATTGATCAATATGTAGATGAAACAGAACAGGCCCCGGATCTTCTGCCTGTGGACAACAGCGAAAAACAGTGCCATTTTTGTTCGAAACAAGCTGTATATGTCGTAGGAGGATAACAGTTTTTTCACAACATGTGGATATGTGTTGTGTATATGTGGATAAATCCTGTTGATAAGCTGTTTATAAGGCAGGGGTTGTTTGTGCATATTTCCATTGTCGCTGTGGGTAAATTGAAGGAAAAATATTTAATCGCTGGAATTAATGAATATACAAAGCGTCTGTCCGCGTACGCCAAAATCGACATCATCGAAGTCGCTGATGAAAAAACGCCGGAGCGAGCGAGCGAACTTGAGGAGGAACAAATCAAAGAGCGCGAGGGAGAACGGTTGCTGGCGAAAATTCCGCATGACGCCCACGTCATCGCGCTCGCGATTGAAGGGAAGATGAAATCGTCCGAGCAATTCGCCGCCCGTCTCGATGAGCTCGCCACCTACGGCAAAAGCAAAGTGGCGTTCGTCATCGGCGGCTCGCTTGGCTTAAGCAAACAAGTGATGGCGCGCGCCAATGAGACGCTGTCGTTTTCGAAAATGACGTTTCCACACCAGCTCATGCGCCTCATTTTGCTCGAGCAAATTTATCGCGCATTTCGGATCAACCGGGGGGAACCGTATCATAAGTAAACGACGTTTTGTCATTCTGTAGGTGGTTGAAAATCAAGGGGTGCCGCATTGGTTTGACAGATAGCTAATCTTGATTATTAAGGTGTTATGCCAAATGACGTTTAGGAAGTATGGAAGGGAAAGAGGGGGCGCTAAGGAAAAGTCAAGGGGGAGCCGTCTAATTTATGCAACTCCCCCGCATTGGGCTGATACTTTATTTTTGCCGCTTTCCTTCGAACGGAGCAATAAATGGTCGGCATAAATATACGCTTTTTCAATTGACATTGTTCCTTCTGCTTGACAAAAGTAAAGACCGAACGACGACGTATAGGCAATGGGACGTTTCGCCGCCATATAATCGACCAACACGGTGCTATGGCGCACTGTTTCCCGCATCTCCTCGACAAGTCGGACGCTCTCTTCAAACGTGCGATTACGCAAAAACATCGTAAATTCTTCGCCGCCGCTGCGGAACAAAAAATCACCCTCTTTAAGAAACTGTTTCAATGTTGAGGCAAAATGGCGGATTACCTCGTCGCCGACGGCATGATTGTATGTGTCGTTGATCGTTTTGAAATTGTCGATATCAGCGACGACCACGCCGATCCATTCGCCTGTTCCGTTTAACTTGGCGATTGTTTGGTCCATATAGGCGCGGTTGTGGACGCCGGTCAAAAAGTCGGTGTATGCCATTTTTTCAAACTGGTCGCGTTCTAGTTTATGCTGAATGCTTTGCGATTTGGAAAAGAACGAACGGCTGACGAAGTAATTCAGCAAAAATAAGCTTAAGAGCATATCCCACCGCTGTTCTTGCAAAAAAAGAAATAACAGGCCGTTTGTCAGCGCTGTTTTTCCCATGTCCATCCAGCTTCTCGTCTTAATAAAATCCAACGCCTCACGCTGCGTCTGAATATCGCCGGTCATATAAAAAACGATGATCAGGCAGCAGTCCGCCAAAAAAGAAACGACGATGACGAGCAGGAAAATAAGTAGCCAAAAACCGATGAGCGGAACAGATTGAAATAGCGGATGAAGAAGATTGTATAAAGCAAACGCCAGTGAATTGAACGTTACAAAAGAGCCGATATTGTACAATGTATGCAGCCATTCATTCGGTTCCGCTGTTTTCAAATATTTTTTTGCCATATGTTCAGTCAAGCGAAACAATGTTTCAAAGATAAACAGCCCGAGCGGGCCGGAAAATAAGGCGAACGATAAGCTATAGTTAATGCCGTAATCAACAGGAATATTGTTTTTCGTTTTGTCGATGACGCGCAAGTGTGAATACAAGCTGGAAAACAGCCAATAAAACAGCAAAGCAATGACATAGGTGCGATCGAAGGAAGGTGGTTTTGACACAAAAACAACAGCAATGGACGCGGAAAAAACAGCAAAAATGATCGGTCGTGCTCGGAGTAACATCTCGGCTCTCTCTCCTATAAAATCTGACCTCTGACAACTTCGGCGCTGGCGAAGTGATGCCAAAAAAGAGGATGGCCACTCACATGCCAGTGGCTTTCAGCAAAAATACAAGTTGTGGAAGACGATGGCGAATGATCAATTTGGACACTGCCATAGAATGAATATGTTCCCAATTGGAACAAACGAACGTATAGTTACATCTATTATAGTACTATATACACAATTTTGGGAATAGGAGAAATGGCGTTGTTTTTCGCCTTTTTTCCACAAAATTTGACACATATTGAGTAAAAGCTGGCTCAAATCGATGCCGATTCTTTAGTGAACAATACAGCTGGATCGTGCTTGTTTTGCTGAATGAAAAGGGAAGCAGATAAAGCATGGGTGGTTCTTCCAGTATAGCTAGCGCGATTGCGGCGGCTGAGGTGTTTGGCGCTTCTCTTTTCCCGCTCATGACGGCTACGGGCAGCCATGGCTTGCTCGTGGCATTAGCATGTTGGCCGGCTTGTTTGCGCACAAAGGAAGCAGCGCTTCGGTTGGCGAACAACATTATAGTTGAAGGGTGCTACATCGTTTATGCCAAGGCGGCCGTTCCCGATGACTTTTGGTTGCCAGTGTTTGGATGGAGACAAAAGAGGAGGGAAAAAGAATGAAAATCGTCATTGCCCCTGATTCGTTTAAAGAAAGCCTTTCTGCGCTCGAAGTCGCCGAGGCGGTCGAGCGTGGATTTCGGGCGGTGTTTCCGGATGCAGAATACATCAAAGTGCCTATGGCTGACGGCGGGGAAGGAACGGTGCGGTCGCTCGTTGACGCGACCGGCGGCCGCATCGTCGAAACGGAAGTGACCGGACCGCTCGGTGAGCCAGTGCGGGCGTTTTTCGGTTTGCTTGGTGACGGGAAAACAGCGGTGATTGAGATGGCGGCCGCTTCGGGGCTGCACCTTGTCCCGCGCGACAGGCGCAATCCGTTGGTGACGACGACGCGGGGGACAGGCGAGCTGATTCGAGCAGCGCTTGACGCCGGCGCCACTCATTTGATTGTCGGCATTGGCGGCAGCGCGACAAACGACGGCGGGGCCGGCATGGTGCAAGCGCTCGGAGCGCGGCTGTTGGACCGTGACGGCCGCGACATCGGCCCGGGCGGCGGGGCGCTGGCCGATTTGCATACCATTGATCTTTCTGAACTCGATCCACGCCTTGCGTCAGTCCGAATTGACGTCGCGTGTGACGTCGACAACCCGCTCACCGGACCGAAAGGAGCGTCCGCCATTTTTGGCCCGCAAAAAGGAGCGACGCCGGACATGGTCGCGGTCCTCGACCAGAATTTAGCGCATTACGCTGATATTATCCGCCGCGAGCTCGGCAAACAAGTCGGCGACATTCCCGGCGCTGGCGCGGCCGGCGGTTTGGGGGCGGGGCTGCTCGCGTTTCTCCCGGCCGAGCTGAAGCGCGGCGTGGAGATTGTGATCGAGACGGTTCAGCTCGCGGAGCGCGTCAAAGACGCTGACTTGGTCATCACCGGCGAAGGGCGGATCGATGGACAGACGGTGTTCGGCAAAACGCCGATCGGCGTCGCCAAGACGGCGAAACAGTTCGGCGTCCCCGTCATCGGCATCGCCGGGTCGTTGGGCGACGACAGCGCCGTCGTGTTGGATCATGGCATCGACGCGTTGTTTACGATCGTGCCCGGCGTCGTGCCGCTTGAAAAAGCGTTGGAGCAGGCAGAACATTATGTGACACAAACGGCGCGGCATATTGCTTCTGTGTATCGTCTCGGTCAGATGAAAGGGACATCTTCCTCCTAAGCGGGGAAGATGATGAGATTTCTTCATGGGTGAAATCCTATTGTTGAACGGCATGTTCTGTTCAGCCGTCCCCTTCTCGGGTGGACAATAGAAAAAGGTGTCCTCTTGCCTTTGGGGACACTTTTTTTGTATGTTGCAACCCATTGGTTGAGGCAGTCAGCCGTTTATTTGCCTGCCCGCGGCCATGAGGCCATCGCCTCAAGCATCCCGCGGATCGTGAACCGGCCAAATTGGTGCGGCAAAATAAAGTGGTCGCCTTGGCGGATCGCGTATGTTCGCCCGTCATGAACGAGCTCACCTTCGCCTTTTAGGATGCTGACGATGAGAAACGGTTTCGTCTGTTCTGACGCGAACACGTCATGGACATCCCATTTTTGGACGCCGAAGTAGTCTCCTTCCACGAAGGTCGTCACCGTCGCGCCGGGAAATTCGGCGACATGGGGGCGGACATCGATGTCGCGATGCGGAACGGTCGTGACGTCAATCGCTTTCTCGAGATGAAGCTCGCGCTTCCGCCCTTGGCTGTCGACGCGGTCGTAATCGTAGACGCGGTAGGTTGTATCCGAGCTTTGCTGCGTCTCAAGGACGAGCGTCCCTTCGCAAAGGGCGTGGATCGTGCCGCTCGGGACATAGAAGAAGTCGCCTTGGCGGATCGGCACTTTCCGCAGCAAACGATCCCATTCCCCCGCCTCCATCATCGCGCGTAGCTCTCCTTTCGTTTCTGCATAATGGCCGTAAATGAGCTTAGCGTCCGGCTTGCAGTCGATGATGTACCAGCATTCCGTTTTGCCGAATTCTCCGCCTTCATGCATTTTCGCGTATTCATCGTCCGGGTGGACTTGGACCGACAAGTCGGCGTTGGCGTCTAAAATTTTGGTCAACAGCGGGAAGCGGTCAGATGCAAAATGGCCGAACAAGTCGCGGCGTTCCTCCCATAATTGCCCGAGCGTCATTCCGGCAAACGGTCCGCGGGCGACGACCGTCTGCCCGTGCGGATGGGCGGACACCGCCCAGCATTCCCCTGTTTGCGAAGACGGAATGTCATAGCCGAATCGTTCGGCCAGCTTCGTGCCGCCCCAAATGCGCTCTTGAAAGACAGGGGTGAGAAAAATCGGTTCAAGGTCCATGCGTCATCCCTCCCGAAAACATCATACAACATGCAGTCCACTCTAATTTTCATCTTATCACGAAATGCGCCATCGGCAAATGAAAACGATAAGGGGGTTAGGAACATACGCTCCCAACCCCCATTGGAACTCAAGGTCGACATGCCGACTGCGATGGTGTTCTTCACGCGCCGCCGTCCTGCGTCAGCGCGTCACGTCGCGTCATCAAGTTCAATGCGCGCGAGCGGCTGTTTCGCCGGTCCTTCGATCACATCGCCATTGATCGAGAAGCGCGAGCCATGACATGGGCAGTCCCATGTCCGGTCGCCGCTGTTCCACTCCAGCTCGCAGCCCATATGGGTGCACGTCGTGTCGACGACATGGAGCATCCCGGCTTCGTTCTTATAGGCGCCGGCCCGTTTCCCGTTGACCGAGACAACCGCCCCTTCGCCGCGCGCCAAATCTTGCGGCCGCCGAACGGCCGGTTCCATTTTCCCGGACAATAAATGTTTGACGACATCGAGGTTTGTCGTGAAAAACTGTTTAATGCTCGGATCGGCGTAAAAGCGCGATGGCGAGTACAAGTCGCGGTATCGGTTGTCGCGGCCGAGGATGAGGTCAGACAAAAGCATCCCGGCGACCGTCCCGTTCGTCATCCCCCACTTCCGGTACCCTGTCGCGACATAAATGTTTGGCGTCCCTGCCGTCATCGGGCCGATGTACGGCACTTTGTCCAGCGTCGTCAAATCTTGGGCCGACCAACGGTAACGGATATCGTTCACCGTAAACAGCTGCGAAGCGAACGAGGACAGCGCCTCGTAATGACGCATCGTCGGCACGCCTTGGCCGGTTTTATGATTTTCGCCGCCGATCAAGATGAGCGTCTCGCCGCCTGCCGCTGCGAAGCGGACTGAGCGTTTCGGCTCGTCAGCGCTTAAATACATGCCGCCCGGGTACGGTTCAGCGATCGTCACTCCCAATACGTACGACCGTTCAGCGTACATGCGCGAAAAGTAAAACCCGCCGTCGTAAAACGGAAAATGGGAGCAGACGGCGACATAGTCACACTCAACCCGTTTTTTGTCGCGTGTTGTGACCGCTAATCGTCTTCCTTGCTCGATGTCCGCCGCCGGCGTGTGTTCGTAAATGGCGCTGCCAGCTTGTGTGATCGAATCGACGAGCTTGACCAAATATTTGAGCGGGTGGAACTGTGCCTGCCGCTTCATCACAACCGCTGCTGCCACCGGTAGCGGGAGCGGGATCGACTCAACGAAGGCGCCGTCAATACCGAGCCGTTCGTACGCTTCCCATTCTTTCACTATTTTTTGGAAATAGGAGGAAGACGTCGTATAAATATAGGCATCTTGCTCGCAAAAGTCGCAGTCTATTTGTTGTTCTTCGATCGTGCGGCGGATAAACTGGAGTGCGTCCACGCAGGCGTCATAATAGAGCCGCGCCTTTTCTGCACCGAAATGGTTCAGAAATTCATCATAGACGAGATCGTGCTGGGCGGTGATTTTCGCTGTCGTATGGCCGGTCGTGCCGTTCAGGAGCCGGTCGGCTTCCAGAAGGGCGACGCGCGCCCCTTGCGTCGCCAGCAAATAAGCGGTTGTAATGCCGGAAATGCCGCCGCCGATGACCGCGACGTCGACGGAAATGTCCGCATCGAGCTTCGGAAACGACGGAAGTGGGACAGAATCGCGCCAGTACGGTTCCACGATGGGAGGAAGGGACGACATCACTACACCTCCTTGGCTGTCAATTGTCTTCTGTAGTTTTCCTTGTTATCGGGCGAACTATTCCACATATCCACAACTGTTTTCTTTTTTGACAACCGCCCGCAAGAAGAGCGAAAGATGATACAATAGAAAAAAAGAGCATAAAACTGTTTTGCGAAAATAATGTCAAAGGAAGATCAGGAGTGAATAAATATACAAATTCATTTCATGAACGCGCCGACGCGATGGCAGACAACCTCATTTTGGAGCACTACAGCTTGAGCGAGCTCAATTTTGAGACCGTCAGCCATTACCGCGAGCGGTTCGCTCGAGTGAAGCCGGGTCATCCGTGGAACGGGCTTGAGACAAAAGAATTTTTGTACAAAATCGGCGCGTGGGGCAAGCTGCGCGACAGCAGCAAAGAAGGGCTGACGCTCGCGGGATTGTTGATGTTCAGTGAGGAGCGGATCATCACCGAGGTGCTGCCGCAATACTTTTTGGAATATCGAGAGCACGCTGATGGTGAAGCGGCAGGATGGACGAAGCGATTCACGTCGCAGGACGGCACATGGTCGGGCAACATTTACGATTTTTATTTTCGCGTGTTGGCTGAGCTGGAGCGTCACGTTTGGTCGGATGAAGGGCGCGCTCTGCTTGGCGAGGCGCTTGCTAATGCCATCGTTCATGCCGATTATGGGGAGGAAGGCGGCATCACCGTCGAAAAAGAGGATCGTTCATTTCGCTTTGCCAACCCGGGACGGTTTCGCATCCCGATTGAAGCGGCAATGGCGGGGCATACGAGCAATTTGCGCAACCCGAATATTTTTAAAATGTTTTTGCTGATTGACGTATGCAAACGCGCGGGATCGGGCCTCAAGCGAATGCTCGATATGCAAGAACAGGCGCTTGTCTGTCCGGTCGATATCTCGCAACAAACGAATCCGGACCGTACAATCGTTGTGTTGTGCCCATTGCGATTTCCAGCTGACACTAGCGAGACAATCGAAACAGAACTGGATGAACGGCTGCAACAGACGGAACTTGAAGAGATGGGTTCGGACAACCGACAGGAAACCGAGAGCTTCGTAACTAACGAACTAAGCTCCGTAAATACAGACACCAACCCCGTTAATAACGGAGAAAACTCCGTGAATATAACGAAAAACTCCGTAAACAGCGGACCGAACTCCGTAAAAAACGACTTTGACTCCGTAAATAGAACTCCCGACTCTATAAATAAAGAGTTGGGGTTCGTAAATAGTTTGCTTAGCTCCGTAAACAACGACATCCGTATGCACGACAGCAACGAAAAAGGAGAAACGATCGACGAACGGCTATGGAAGATGGCGGAATTAGCACGGCGAAAAAAACGGTTGGCTCCAGCGGTCATGGAACAATTGATCGTTCGGTTATGCCGCGAGCGGCCGCTGCGTCTGAAAGAGCTGGCAGAGCTGCTCGAACGGACGCCGGATGGGTTGCGCAACAATTATTTAGGAAAGTTGTTGGATGAAGGGAAAATCCGCTTAAAATACCCGGATCAACCGAACCATCCGCGTCAAGCCTACATAGCGGACGAGGATTAAAATGAATTGAGAAAAGGGGCTGGCCCAAAAGGCTGTTTTTCTTCAACAAAACATAACATATTGTTCTTAGCGATTGTTCTATAAGGCTGGTGAAAAAATCACTGTTCTTCTCCAATCAGTGATTCTTTGTGAAAATGAAGGGCCGGATTTTGTGAGGTTTCTCCATTTGAGAAACGTCGCTGAAGAGCGGCATTTCCCGTTAAATCACCGTCTCCCTATGCATACGGTAATGAGAAAAGGTGTCCCGATTGTTTTGGGACACCTCCCTCTTTTTGTCATGCCTGTCATCCGGCTTGTTTTTTCTCCGCTTGGCCGTGTTGACGGCGATGCATTCCTTTGGCGAAGTATACTGCCGTCAAAAGCAGCAGCCAAGCTGGGCCGATGATCAAGGCGATGCGCGTATCTGGGAAATACGCCATTAGGGCGGCAACACCGATCAAAAAGGCAAGCGACACGTATGAGCTGTACGGATAAAGCGGAAGTTTGAACGTGAGACGTTTTACTTGTTCCGCGCTCAACTTTTTGCGGAATTTCAGCTGGGACAGCAAAATTACCGCCCACGTCCAAATGGCGCCGAATGTGGCGATGCTTGTCACCCATTGGAACACTTTTTCCGATACGTAGTTCAAATAGACGCCGACAAGCATGACAAGCGCAGTGGCGATCAAGGCCGAGCCCGGAATGCCGCGCTTTGTCAGCCGGCCGAATGCGCTCGGCGCTTCTTGCTGTTCAGCAAGGTTAAACAGCATCCGGCTGGTGCTGAAAATGCCGCTGTTGCACGACGACAAGGCGGCGGTCAAGACGACAAAGTTGATGATGCCAGCCGCGGCGTGAATCCCGATTTTTTCAAACGTCAGCACGAACGGGCTTCCCTTTTCGCCAATTTCGTTCCAAGGATAAATGGACATGATGACAAACAGTGCCCCAACGTAGAAGATCAAAATGCGCCAAAAGACGCTGTTAATCGCTTTCGTCAACGACTTTTGCGGATTTTTCACTTCCCCGGCCGTTACGCCGATCATCTCAATGCCCAAATAGGCGAACATGACCATTTGCAGCGACATCAAAACGCCGCTGATCCCGTGCGGGAAGAAGCCGCCGTGCTTCCAAAGATTGTGGATGCCGGTGGCGACGCCGCCGTTGCCGATGCCAAAGAGGATCATGCCAAGGCCGATGATGATCATGGCGACGATCGTCACGATTTTGATTAACGCAAACCAAAATTCAAACTCCCCGTACGCTTTCACCGCGAGAAAGTTGATGAACGTCATGAGCACCAGCGCGGCAAGCGCCCACACCCAGCGAGGCGTGTCCGGGAACCAAAATTGCATGTAAATGCCGACAGCCGTAATTTCAGCGATGCATGTGACCACCCATAAAAACCAATAATTCCAGCCGGTCAAGTAGCCAGCGAGCGGACCTAAATATTGATAAGCATAGCGGCTGAACGAACCGGCAACCGGGTGTTCGACTGCCATTTCACCCAGCGCGCGCATGATGAAAAACATAATGGCGCCGCTGACTGCATAGCCGAGCAAAATCGCGGGCCCGGCCATTTCAATCGCGGACGCCGAACCGAGGAATAAGCCGACGCCGATCGCCGCGCCGAGCGACATGAGCGAGATGTGCCGTTCTTCCAATCCCCGATGCAATTGCGGCTGTTTTTGCTCCATTGTTTTTCCTCCTTTTAATAATAAATAATATTTTTTGAAAAAGTATTTTTGAAGCGCTTACATTATAATACTAACTTATATATAAAGAAATTGTAAATGAGCAATGTTTTCAAATTATTATATAAATAATAATCTGAATAGTATTTAAAAATGTACAAATTGCTTTGGCATCCTGCCATTTTGTACAATGGGAAACACAGAATACGCTAGGTTTGGAAAGGGGGATGCGTTGTGGAAGAACGGGAAGCGACATCATTTTTGGAACAGCTGCGGCAAGAAGGGCTGATCACCGAATCGACGCGTCCGGTTTGGGAAATGATTTTGCCAAGGCGGCTTCGGCGGATGTATGAGGTTTTGAATGAGCGCACCCGCTATATTACCGTCTTGATCGACGCGGTCGATGACCCGCATAACCAAGCGGCGGTGTTGCGGACGGCTGAAGCGTTTGGCGTTCAAGACGTTCATATCGTGACGGGAAAGGCGCCGTTTTCGCCGAACCGGCTTGTGACGCGCTATGCCGATCAGTGGCTGACGCTCCACCATAAGCCAGATATCAAAACGGCCATTGCCGACTTGAAACAGCAAGGGTATCAAGTGTATGCAAGCTATCTCGGTGAGAGGACGATTCCGGTTTCCGACCTCGATCTGTCCCAACCGACAGCGCTGTTGTTTGGCAATGAGCATAGCGGCGTGTCGGAAGAGGCGCTCCGCTTGGCGGACGGAACGTTTGTCATTCCGATGTACGGCTTTGTGCAAAGCTTTAACATTTCCGTCGCCGCCGCGTTGGCGCTCTATGATGTCACCGAGCGGGCGCGCCGCCAGGCAGGGGAGCGCTACTATTTATCGTCCGGGGAGAAAAAGGTGTTGTATGAACAGTGGATGTGGCAAACGTTAAATCCACGAATCCGCAAACAATTGGAACAACAAGGATATACAATACAAAACAACGGAGGACAGCCGGGTTCCTTTCAATAAGGAATCCGGCTCTTTTCATTGATGGAATATATTTGCGTGAATCCCCTTTCCCATCAATATTTCCCTAAACGAGGAAAACAAGTGGCGATTTGTTGAACAATGATTGAACAGTTTGTGACAAATGTTTTGCCGATTTATGAACTTTTTCGCTCGTTCGTTTCAAACATTTTCAATTTTGATATGGTAGAAACAAAGAAAAATGCATGGAAGGCCCCGAAATGGCTGGGGCGGAAGAGGGGGGACCGATAGCGATGAAACGGGCGAGATGGCGCGCGGTGCTGGTTTTGCCGTTTTTGTTTTTGCTTGGGGGCTGCGTGGAGCGCACCGCTGTGCTCAATCCGCAAGGGCCGGTGGCGCGCATGCAGTATGATTTGATCATGTGGTCGGTCGGCTTTATGTTGTTCATTATTGTTGTTGTATTTACGTTATTTGCCGTTTTTCTCATTCGTTATCGCGAGAAGCCGGAAAATGCCGGCTATGAGCCGCCGGATGAGGAAGGGAACACGCTGCTTGAAGTTGTCTGGACGGCCATTCCGATTTTGATCGTCGCGGCGCTCGCTGTTCCGACAGTGAAGGCGACGTTTGCGTTGGAAAAGCCGCCGACTGAGAAAGTTGAACCGATTACGATTCATGTGACGGCGGCGAACTGGAAATGGATTTTCAGCTATCCGGAAGAAAACATTGAAACGGTCAACTACGTCCATATTCCGGCCGGTGTGCCGGTTAAGTTTAAGCTGACTTCGGTCGGGCCGATGAACTCGTTTTGGGTGCCGGAATTAGGCGGGCAAAAATATGCGATGGACGGCATGGAGACAGAGTTGATTTTGCAAGCCGACAAGCCGGGTTCCTACATGGGGCGAAGCGCCAACTTTTCCGGGGAAAAGTTCGCCCATATGGAGTTTGAGGTCGTCGCGCAAACGGGAGATGACTTCCGCAAATGGGTGAATGAAGTGAAACAAACCGCCCCGAAGCTCGATGAGAAAAAATATACACAAATTTTAAAACCGGGGCTTGTTGGGCGGATGACGTTTTCGAACACCCACTTAGAATGGATTGACCACGCAAAACAGAACAGCCATCATGGGAATGACCATTCAATGAAAAACAAGAATCAAAGTGATGAAGCGATGACAGAGAGCCATCACCATGGCGAATAGGAAAGGGGGAGTGAAAGATGAAATGGAGTGAGTTTTTTGTTACGGGCGAGCCGCTCATTTATGCGGCCGATGTCGCCATCGTCTTGACAATGGTCGGCATTGTGTTTGTGTTGACATATTTTAAAAAATGGAAATGGCTGTGGAACGAATGGCTCACGACGGTGGATCATAAAAAGATCGGCGTCATGTACATTATTTGCGCCGTTTTGATGCTCTTCCGCGGCGGCGTCGACGCGCTTTTGATGCGGGCGCAGCTGACCGCGCCGAACATGAAGTTTCTTGACGCGCAACATTACAATGAAATTTTCACGACGCACGGGACGATTATGATCTTATTTATGGCGATGCCGTTCATCATCGGATTGATGAACATCGTCGTTCCGCTGCAAATCGGGGCGCGCGACGTCGCGTTTCCATATTTGAATGCGTTAAGCTTTTGGCTCTTTTTCTTCGGTGCGTTGCTGTTTAACATTTCATTCGTCATCGGCGGATCGCCGGATGCCGGTTGGACGGCGTACTTCCCGCTCGCTGGCAACGAATTCAGCCATGGCGTCGGCAACAACTACTATGCCGTTGCCTTGCAAATTTCCGGGATCGGGACGTTGATGACCGGGATCAACTTCCTTGTGACAATTTTAAAAATGCGCGCGCCGGGCATGACATTGATGCGCATGCCGATGTTTACGTGGACGATTCTCATTACGTGCGTGCTCATTATTTTTGCGTTTCCGGTATTGACCGTCGCCTTGGCATTAATGACGTTCGACCGCGTATTTGGCACGCAATTTTTCACGATGGCCAATGGCGGCATGTCGATGTTGTGGGCGAACTTGTTCTGGATTTGGGGTCACCCGGAAGTGTATATCGTCATTTTGCCTTCGTTCGGCATTTTCTCGGAGGTTGTCAGCACGTTTGCCCAAAAACGTTTGTTCGGTTATAAGGCCATGGTCGGTTCGATCGTCGGTATTGCTTTCCTAAGCTTTATCGTTTGGGTGCACCACTTCTTTACGATGGGTGCGGGGCCGGCAGTGAACTCCGCCTTCTCGATCACGACGATGGCGATCGCGATCCCGACCGGGGTGAAAATTTTCAACTGGCTGTTTACGATCCGAAAAGGGAAAATTCGTTTTACAACGGCGATGCTTTGGTCGCTGGCGTTCATCCCCAATTTTGTCATCGGCGGCGTGACAGGCGTGATGCTGGCGATGGCGGCGGCCGATTATCAATACCATAACAGTTATTTTCTCATCGCCCACTTCCATTACGTTTTGATCGCGGGTACGGTGTTCGCTTGCTTTGCCGGCTTGCATTACTGGTATCCGAAAATGTTTGGTCATATTTTAAACGAGCGGCTCGGCAAATGGACGTTTTGGCTGTTTATGATCGGTTTTAACGTCTGCTTCTTCCCGATGTATTTCCTCGGGCTGATGGGAATGACGCGCCGCATGTACACGTACTCGGCTGGTCTCGGCTGGACGCCGCTGAACGTTGTTGCGACGGTTGGGGCGGCCTTGATGGGCATCGGGTTCATTGTGCTTTGCTATAACATTTACTACAGCGCCCGCTACGGCGAGCGCGACATGACCGGCGACCCGTGGAACGGGCGGACGCTCGAGTGGGCGACGGCGTCGCCGCCGGTGCATTACAACTTCCCGGTGACGCCGATCGTCGAAGATGTGGATGCGTATTGGGTGATGAAGAAAAAATACGGCGGCTTCCACGTGAAAGAGGAAGATTTGAAGCCGATCCATATGCCAAGCAACTCGGGACGCCCGTTTTGGATGTCGGTCGCGTTTTTCGTCGCCGGATTCGGCCTCGTGTTCAAATGGTTTGCGTTGGCCATTGTCGGCGCGTTGTTCATTGTGCTTGGGTTGATTCTCCGCTCGTTTGAAGACGATGATGGCTACTATATTCCGGTTGATGAGATTAAACGAATGGAGCAGGCGGCGCGAAAGGGGGCGTAACGAATGGGAGAAGCTGCACATCGCTATGATGAAACGCTGCCGCTGGAGTATCGGACACAAGAGAGTCGGTTGAACATATTGGGCTTTTGGATTTTCCTCGGGGCGGAAGTCGCGTTGTTTGCGACGCTATTTGCAACGTATCTCGTCTTGTTCCAACGGACCGGCTTGGGGCCGACGGCAGGCGAGCTGTTTGAGGTAAAAGACGTTCTGATTGAAACGCTGTTGCTTTTAACGAGCAGTTTTACGTGCGGGCTGGCCATTTTTGAAATGCGCCGCGGCCGCATGAGCGGGCTCATCGCTTGGCTGCTTGTGACGCTTTTGCTTGGCGCCGGGTTTATTACGTTTGAAATTCGCGAGTTCATCCATTACGTCCATGAAGGAGCGACGATGCAGACGAGCGCGTTTTTATCAAGCTTTTTCGTGCTCGTCGGCACGCACGGCGCCCACGTCAGTTTAGGAATTGGCTGGATGATTTTGATCATCATCCAGCTCCTACAGGGCGGCTTTACGCCGAAAACAGCGCGGAAAGTGTTTATCGTCAGCCTATATTGGCACTTTTTAGACGTCGTTTGGATTTTCATCTTCACGCTCGTCTATTTGTTAGGGATGGTGATTTAACATGGGGGCGAACGGCCATCACGAATCATTTCCGTGGGAACATATCATCGGGTTTTTGTTGTCGCTCGTCTTGACGTTTGCTGCCCTTTGGGTGGCGCTCTCATCCGGGCTGCCGCTCAAAGCGGTCATTGTCATCATTGTCGTGTTTGCGGTGATGCAAGCAAGCTTGCAGCTGTTTATGTTCATGCATGTCAACGAAAGCGACAGCGGCCGCATTCAAACATTCAACATGGCGTACAGCTTCTTTATCGCCGTTGTCGTTGTCGCTGGTTCGATTTGGGTGATGCAGTTTGTGTTGTAGCGTGGAGCTGGCCTCATGGCAGGCCGGCTTTTTTCATAATGATAGAGCGTCGGTGTTTGGGGACGGATGGACTGCAGAGCTTTGGTCGGGTCTGTTTAGGACTAGATGGACGGGAAAGGCCAGATGGCGCCATTTCGGGCAGCCGGTTTAACTCATAACCGTAACCAGCGGATTTTTGCCTAGGAGGAAAAAGCGCCTTGCCGGTTCAAGGCAAGGCGCTTTTTATAATACTTTTGACAAAAACGCTTTCGTCCGCTCGTGCTGCGGGCGGTCGAACAAATCTTCCGGCTTGCCTTCTTCGATAATGTAGCCGCCGTCCATAAACAGGACGCGGTCGCCGACTTCGCGGGCAAAGCCCATTTCATGGGTGACGACAACCATCGTCATCCCTTCATTGGCCAGCTGCTTCATCACCGACAGCACTTCGCCGACCATTTCCGGGTCAAGGGCGGATGTCGGCTCGTCAAACAACATGATTTTTGGTTCCATGGCGAGCGCCCGGGCGATGGCAACGCGTTGCGCCTGTCCGCCGGAGAGGGAATCCGGGTAGGCATGCGCTTTGTCTTTCAGCCCGACTTTGGCGAGCAGCTCCATCGCCTTCGTTTCCGCTTTTTCACGCGGCCATTTGCGCACTTTCATCGGTGCCAGCGTGATATTGTTCAGCACCGTCATATGCGGAAACAAGTTAAAGCGCTGGAACACCATGCCCACTTCTTCACGCACTTTGTTTAAGTTCGTGTCTTTCGCTTTTAAGTTGATGCCGTCAATGACAATTTCACCTTCATCGAAATCTTCAAGCAAGTTTAAGCAACGCAAAAACGTCGATTTCCCCGAGCCGGACGGCCCGATGACAACGACCACTTCCCCTTCGCGAATATGGACATTGATCCCTTTCAGCACTTCAAGCGATCCAAACGATTTTTTCAACTGGCGTACGTCGATCATTGGGTCGAATACTTCCTTTCAAGATAGTGTAAGAGTTTGCTGAGGGAGAGGGTCAGCAACAAATAAATAAACGCGACTGTCAAATACGGCTCCCAGACGCGGTAATATTGCCCCTGTGCCGCTCTTCCCCAATACATCAGTTCCGGGGCAGCGATGACCAGTCCAAGCGAAGAATCCTTGATCAGGACAATAAATTCATTTGCAAACGGCGGAATCATCCGCTTCAGCGCCTGCGGCAAAATAATGTAGCGCATCGCCTGCGCGTGTGTCATGCCGAGCGAGCGGGCCGCTTCCATTTGTCCTTTGTCGATGGACTGGATGCCGGCGCGGAAAATTTCCGCCACATAGGCGGCCGAATTGAGCGAAAGCGATACGATCAGTGAAACGGTTGCGCTTGGCTGGGCGAAAAAGATTGGCATGACACCGAAGTGAACGAGTAAAATTTGCACGACAAGCGGCGTGCCGCGGAAAAAGTTAATGTACCATGCAAACGGCAACCGGATGAGACGGTTGGTTGACATTTTGCCAAGGCCGATGATCAAGCCGAGAATTAAACCCGCAATAATGGCGGCGATCGAAACACCAATGGTCAGCAACAATCCACGCAGGAAAAACGGGGCATATTCTATAATGATATCGAAACGGAAATCCATCGGTTCTCACCTTTCTTATGAAAAAGGCGTAACTTATGGCCAGTTACGCCTTTTTCAATTTCGTGTATTTTCATTGTTATTGGGCTTGTTTCAAGCTTTCGATATTCGGTTCAGTACCAAACCATTTTTTGTAAATTTCTGCGTATTTACCGCTGTCGATCACTTTTTTCAATGCCTCGTCGATTTTTGGTTTCAACTCGCTTCCTTTCGGGAACATGAGACCATAAAACTCAGATTGGAAGTTTTTCGGGTCAGCAATCGCTTTGATCTTTTTGTCTGGGTTGTTTTTCACGTACTCATTGGCTACCGCGTTGTCTGTGACAACTGCATCAACACCGCCGTTGAGCAAATCCATAATGGCGACGACCGTGTTTTCAAACTTTTTGATATTTTTATTCTCTTTCCCAAGCAATTTCTCTACAGCTTCTTGCCCTGTGGTGCCGTTTTGTACACCCACTGTTTTCCCTTTTAGGTCAAGCGCATTTTGAATCGGGCTTCCTTCTTTAACCATGATCATATGAGTGGATTCAAAATAAGGAATGGAAAAGTCGTATGTTTGCTTGCGTTCATCATTAATCGTAATGCCTGAGATGCCCATGTCGATTTCTTTGCTTTGCAATGCGGCAAACAGCGGATCCCAGCCGATGTTTCGCAATTCGTAGTCAAGACCGGCTTCTTTCATAATAGCATCGAGAAGATCGACGTCGAAGCCGACAATTTTTCCTTTATTCATATATTCGAACGGAGCAAACGCCGCATCTGTTCCGACGACGATTTTTTTCTTTGCTTCCCCGCCGCCGCTCGATGACGAGCTTGTTTCCGTTGACTTGCCGCCGCAGGCAGCGAGCGCCATCAGCAATGCAGCAACAACAGCCACGAATAAACCTTTCTTCATTTTAAGCATGTGAAAATCCCCCTTTGAAATCATTGTCGATGAACGATTATCATACTATCAATATTTTTTTGGTTATGCAATAGATTTTATAAAAATAATGGTTTGAACATTTTGGCACCCACTCCTTAATAGGAAAATGTTTATTTTATCAATGGATTGATCCTGATAAAGAAAAGGGCATTGAATTTTTATGAAATAATGTTTATGAAAGGGAGTTTCGGTTATTGATCATTCTGAATTTACTAAATATTATATCAGAAAGGGGGTGTGTTGTACATCTTTATTTTCAATTCTTTTATTTTATCGGATTTGGAAAAAAATAAATACTATTGTATAAATATTATTTGCTCCGTTATGATAATAGTGTCAGGTGACAAGACAACAAAGGAAGGGGAGCATGACATGGTTTTATTTTCTGTCATTGTCTACTTAGTTGGCATGCTTTGGATTGGCTATTGGGCGTATAAACGGACGTCGAATTTGTCCGATTATATGCTTGGCGGCCGGACGCTCGGACCGGCCGTGACCGCGCTTAGCGCCGGGGCTTCCGACATGAGCGGCTGGCTGCTCATGGGGTTGCCGGGGGCGATGTATATCGATGGAGTGAGCGCCGCATGGATCGTCATCGGCTTGACGCTTGGCGCTTATGCAAACTGGCTGTTCGTTGCGCCGCGCTTGCGCGTCTATACGGAAGTGGCGAACGATTCGATTACCATTCCCGAGTTTTTGGAAAACCGTTTCGGCGATGCGTCGAAGTTGTTGCGGATGGTGTCCGGCATTGTCATTATGGTCTTTTTCACGTTTTATGTATCGTCCGGCCTTGTTTCGGGCGGCGTGCTGTTTGAAAACTCGTTTGGCGTCAGCTACCATACAGGTTTGTGGATCGTTGGCGGCGTTGTGATCGCCTATACGCTGTTTGGCGGCTTTTTGGCTGTCAGTTGGACGGACTTTGTGCAAGGGACGATTATGTTCATTGCGTTGATTCTGGTGCCGGTGGTGACGCTGTTCCATACAGGAGGGCCAGTGGATACGATCAAGACGATTCATGACATTGACCCGAATTTGCTGGATTTATGGAAGGGAGCAAGTGTTCTTGGCATTATTTCGTTATTCGCTTGGGGGCTCGGCTATTTCGGCCAGCCGCACATTATCGTCCGCTTTATGGCGATCAAGTCGGTCAAAGAAATGAAAAGCGCCCGTCGCATCGGCATGGGTTGGATGATTTTCTCCGTTGTCGGAGCGATGTTGACGGGGCTTTTTGGAATCGCTTACTTTTCACAGCGCGGCATGAAGTTGGATGACCCGGAAACGGTATTTATTAAGCTCGGGCACATTTTATTCCATCCGATTATTACCGGGTTTTTGCTGGCGGCGATTTTAGCGGCCATTATGAGTACGATTTCGTCGCAGCTGCTCGTCACCTCGAGCTCGCTGACCGAAGACTTGTATAAAGTCGTGTTCCGCCGCTCTGCTTCGGACAAAGAACTTGTCTTCGTCGGGCGCCTGTCGGTGCTGTTAGTCGCCATTGTCGCGACAGCGCTGGCGTACACGAAAAACGACACGATTTTAAACTTGGTCGGGTACGCCTGGGCTGGATTCGGCGCATCGTTTGGCCCAGTCATTTTGCTTAGCTTATGCTGGCGGCGGATGACGAAATGGGGGGCGCTCGCCGGTATGGTCGCCGGGGCGGTAACGGTCATTCTTTGGACGCAGTCGGAGTATTTGAAAGAGCTGCTGTATGAAATGATTCCAGGCTTCGCCGCGAGCCTCGCCGCTATTGTCGTCGTGAGCCTGTTGACAAAAGCGCCGGAAGGAAAAGTGGCGGAACAGTTTGATCAGTTTAAGAAGTCGCTGTCATAAGCGAAATGAACAGGGTGTCCCTCGGCGGGGACACCCTGTCGCCATGATCGGCATTTTGTCCTCAAGTATAGACGTTGTTGCGGACCACCGTGCCGCCTTGCCGCTTCGGCCGGGCGATAGAGGTGTTGCGGTGCCGCAATTATCAACTTTAAGCCGGGGCAAAGAGGTGTCGCGCCCCGCTCTGGTCCGGATGCCAACACGCGCCGCGATGCCGCGCTGTTTCGGTTTGGCCGCGGACATGCCGCGGCGCGGCGGCCCTCCGCTCGGGGTTAGAGCAGAGGACCGCCGATGTTACGCCATGGTGTCCCAGTCCGGGTACAAGTCGATGCGCCGGTCGCGCCATGTCGCGACCGATCCTTTTTCCCGCACTTTGCGAAGAAGCGACAAGTCGAGGTCAGCGGTAATGACCATGTCGTTGTTGATCTCGCCCGACGCAAGCACGCCGCCTTGCGGGAACGGGATGTCGTTTGGCGTGATGACGGCCGCTTGGCCGAAGTTGGCGCGCATAAAGTCGACCGTCGGGAGCGAACCGACGGTGCCGGTCGCGACGACATACACTTCGTTCTCGATCGCCCGCGCGTGGCAGCAATACCTTACGCGGTAAAACCCGTGTCGGTCGTCGGTGCACGACGGACAGAAGATGACGTCCGCCCCTTTGGCGCGCGCCAGGCGGACGATTTCCGGGAACTCGATGTCATAGCACGTCAAAATGGCGATCGTCGCCTTGTCCGTTTCGAAGACATGAAGCCCGTCGCCCGGGGCGATGTTCCACTCGTTAACCTCGGTCGGGGTGATATGCAGCTTCGCCTGGCGGTGGATCGTTCCGTCTGGTGTAAACAAGTGGGCGGCATTGTACAGCTTGCCGTTTTGGCGGATGACATGCGTGCCGCCGATCAAATACATGCCGGTGTCTTTGGCGAGCGATACAAACAGCTCGGTGTATTTTTCGGTATAATTCGGCAAGTCATCAATCGCCGTTTGCCGTTCGTCGTCAAGCGGAATTGAAAGCAGCTGGGTTGTGAAAAACTCCGGAAACAACACAAACTCGGCGTCAAACTCTTGCGCCGTTTTGACGTAATGCGTCACTTGCGCCGCAAATTCATCGAACGAACGGATGGTGTGAAGATGATATTGGACAGCCGAGACGCGCAATGGCGGCAACCTTCCTTTCTATTTCTATATGGCATCTATTTGAGCACCATGAAAATCGTTTGGAGGCATTTGCTTTTTCGGTATGCGCAGGCCTCGCTCTCTTCCTAATTCCAAGGAGGGGAGCTGCGGAAAAAGACAAGGCTGAGGCCTTGCCTATTTTTCTCCATAGAGGCGATACGCCCCGTGATGCGTCGGGCCGACATATTCGTTTAATGGGAACGAATGGCGGATCGCCGCGGTGATGAACGCCTTCGCGGTCGCAATGGCGTCTTTCACCGGACGCCCTTTGGCCAGCTCGGCGGCGATGGCGGCCGAGAACGTGCAGCCCGCTCCGTGCGTATACGTCGTTTCAATCCACTCCGACTCGAGCAGCTCAAACGTTTTCCCGTCGTAAAGGACGTCGACCGCATAGTCGTGCGGAATTTTCCGCCCGCCTTTGACGATGACGTATTGGGCGCCAAGCTCATGGATGCGCCCAGCCGCTTCTTTCATATCTTCGATCGTCTCAATGCGCGGCAGGCCGGCCAGTTGCGCCGCTTCAAACAAGTTCGGCGTCACAACCGTCGCTTTTGGCACGAGCGTTTCGCGGTAGCACACCGTATTTTCCGGATGAAGCGGCTCATCGGCCCCTTTGCAAACCATAACTGGATCGACGACCGCATTTTTCAACCCATGTTTTTCGATCGTCCGCGCCGCTAGCTCAATGATGTCCGTTGTCGGAAGCATTCCTGTTTTTAAGGCATCAATCCCGACGCCGACGATGATCGTCTCTAGCTGGGCTTCGATCGTTGCGAGGTCGACGGGGAACACTTGGTGCGCCCACCGGTTGTGCGGATCCATGGCGACGATCGTCGTGATTGCTGTCATTCCGTAGACGCCAAGCTCTTGGAACGTTTTCAAATCCGCCTGCAGTCCGGCGCCGCCGCTGCTGTCCGACCCGGCGATCGTTAATGCTTTTGGCATCGTCATCGTCATCACTCCTTTGTTCCACAAGATTATATCATGAAGTCGCCCTCAAGGACGAAATAGTGGTTCTACATCAACAGAAAAGCCGTCAAGCGCGCGCGAACAGGCCATGCCGGTTTCTTTCCAGACGCCGGCTTGTTCATATTGTCCGTCGTCATTAAGCGAGTAGATTTGCACAACACGGTGCATCGGATTCACGATCCAATATTCACGGACCCCGTATTGCATATACAAATTCAATTTGAACACGAGATCATACGCTTGGTTGGAAGGACTTAAAATTTCAATGATCAACGTTGGAACGCCGACAAATTTTGTATCTGTTAATCCGCTTGGATCACAAATCACGGTTAAATCAGGAACGACGATTTTCTTGCCTTCGATCCGTTCACTCTTCAGTTCGATATCAAAAGGGGCATGAAACACTTCGCACGGCTTTTTTTCTAAAAAATGGAATAGTTTGACGTGCAGCCGCCCCGATATGCGTTGATGGTGGGTCGAAGGGTAGGGAGACATCAACACGATGCCATCAATGTATTCTAAAATGCGATCGGTTGTTTCCCGCATGCGGTAAAATTCTTCAAGCGACACCGCTTGTTTTTCCGGAAAGTTCATGAAACCACCTTCTTTCCAGCTTTCTATCTTTTATTATACAATGCCCGCTTCGCCGAACGAAAATGATTTTGCATAACGAAACGGATACAAAAAAAGCCGCCCGCTGTAGGCGGGCGAGATCTATGATGAGAATGGACAATGATCAACAGGCGGCCGGCAGTGCGTATTGCCGGCTGTGTCCATCACGGTTAGTTGGCGGCCAACGTTTTGCCGAGCGCTTCGCGGGCCGGGACGTAGCGGTAGCCGAGGTCGCGGGCGACGGCTTCGTATGTGATTTCGCCGTTGGCGACGTTGACACCAAGCTCAAGCGCCGGGCTGTCGGTGATGGCTTGGATGACGCCTTTGTTGGCGATTTGCAAGGCGTACGGGATCGTGACGTTCGTCAAGGCGATCGTCGAGGTGCGCGGAACAGCCCCCGGCATATTGGCGACCGCATAATGGACGACGCCGTGTTTGACGTACGTCGGGTCGTCGTGTGTCGTGACGTGGTCGCTCGTCTCGACAATGCCCCCTTGGTCGATGGCGACATCGACGATGACCGAACCCGGTTTCATCGCTTTTACCATATCCTCCGTGACGAGCTTCGGCGCCCGCGCCCCTGGGATGAGGACAGCGCCGATGACAAGGTCGGCCTCTGCGACCGCTTCGGCGATGTTCATCGGGTTGGACATGAGCGTCGTAATTTGGTTGCCGAAAATATCATCGAGTTCGCGCAGGCGGTCGGCGTTCAAGTCGATGATCGTGACATCCGCGCCAAGGCCGACGGCGACTTTCGCCGCATTCGTGCCGACGACCCCGCCGCCGATGATCGTCACTTTGCCGCGGGCGACGCCTGGGACGCCGCCAAGCAAAATGCCTTTGCCGCCGTACGGCTTTTCTAAAAATTGCGCTCCGATTTGCGCCGCCATCCGTCCGGCGACTTCGCTCATCGGCGTGAGCAACGGCAGCGTGCGGCCTACTTGCACTGTCTCATAGGCGATGGCAATGACGCCGCTCTCTTTTAACGCGCGCGTCAACTCTGGGTCGGCGGCCAAATGCAAATAGGTGAACAAAATGAGACCTGGGCGGAAGTAACCGTATTCGCTTGGCAGCGGCTCTTTCACTTTCATCACCATATCGGCTTGCGCCCAAACATCCTCCGTCCGCTCGATGATTTGTGCTCCGGCACGGGCGTAATCGCTGTCGCTGAAACCGCTTCCAACCCCCGCCTCTTTCTCAATGAGCACCGTATGTCCTGCCTGAACGAATGACAAAACGCCAGCCGGCGTAATGGCGACGCGGTTTTCGTTATTTTTGATTTCCTTTGGCACTCCAATAATCATGGATATCGTTCCTCCTCATAAAATTGGCCTTACTTATAGTATAAGAGAGAGAGAATGAGACCGGCATTGTTCAAAAAAGAGAAAGAAGCGCCCGGATTTTGTGGATTTCCACAAATTCAACCGCGCGCTTCGTATTTCGCTAATTTAATATCAATGTATAATTTGATTTTTTGATTCATGTCATGCAGATCCAGTTCGGCGATGTCGGCGATCCGCTTGAGCCGATAAGCAAGCGTGTTCGGGTGAACGTTGAGGGCGTCGGCGGTTTCTTGCACGTTTTCGTTATGGTCAAAAAACGTTTCAAACGTTTTCACCAAGTCGCTATGATGCTTCTGGTCGTACGATTGCAGCTTCGTTAACGCTGGGTTCGTCCATTCCCCTTGCCGCTTTTGTTCAAGCAAAAAGTCGAAAAATTGGTAAATGCCAAGCTGGGCATAGCCGTAAACCGACTTGATTTCATCGCCGAGCTTTTCTTTCAGCGCCAGGACGGCGAGCGCTTCGCGGTAGCTTTTTTCAATGAGGCGACAGACGCCATATACACCGCCGAACCCGCATTGCACATCGTGGATGTGAAACCGCTCTTTCATTTTGGAGGCGAACGATTCGATGAACGCGTTCAGCTCTTTCAATGGCTGGTCGGTTTTGGGCGCCCCAAGCAAAATGACATCGCGGCCGTCGGTCGTATAAAGAAGGAGCGGAAGTTGCTGGGTTGTTTGCAACAGGTAGGAAATTTGCCGCTCCATTTCGGCGGTCAAATCGGCCGCAAAACGGAAGACGACGACGGCAAACTGCGGCGCTGCCGTAATTTGCATCGCAGCAAGATGGGCGCGAATTTCGTCTTCGGTCGAGATATGGCCGGTGAGCAGCTTCCAAAACAGCTCTTGCACCCGCTCTTCTTTTTTGTTTTTGCGCATATACAGCTGCAGCACCTTGTTTTTTGCCGCTTTCGCCGCCAGCTTCAGCCATTCCATCTCTTCCGGAGAGAGGGTGCGGTTTGTCTCAAGCACCCAAATGAAGCCGATCACCTCATCGTTTTTCCAAATCGACACAGCGACGCGGCTTCCGAGGCCGACGTCTGGAATCGGCGGGATGCGCACCGGCTCGCGGCTTTTGAGAAGCGCTGGGATGGCGCCTTGCTTCCACAAGCTGTTGATCACTTTTTCCGGCACGCGCCGGCTGATGATCGTCGCCGTCCGCGCCGGGTCGGTGTAATCGTCGTGGGCGCTGTAGGCGATAAGCCGATGGTTCGCGTCTTCGATCGTCACCGGACATTGCAGCACATCGCTGACGCGGTCGGCAAACTCTTCAAGGCTTTCAAATTCGCCGCGGAACGGGTCGGTATCATAAGACATATTGACTCCCTCGCATCGTCCATATGATTTGTAGTTTCATTTTATCATAAATGTGAATCCACCATCGTTATTGTATGGTGAAAGAAAGGAATACCTGCGCTTTCTGTCCAAGGAAGGAAAGAAGGAATTCTCCCAAGAATGAAAAAATGGGACATTGCCGTCATTCCCAGCGATGGAATTGGCAAGAAAGCCGTTCATGTGGCGAACATCAACGTCAACGGCAAATACCCGTCAATGTTTGAGCCGGTGCACGGCTCGGCGCCGGATATTTACGGCAAAGGCATCGCCAATCCGATCGGGCAAATTTGGGCGGTGAAACTCGTGCTTGACCATTTCGGCGAAGAAAAGATTGGCGCCTTCTTGTTGCAAACGATCGAGGATGTCACCGCCGATGGCGTCAAAACGCCGGATCTCGGCGGCGCGGTTGGCACTCTTCTTCCGTTTCGGTATACTTGTTGTCAGACAAACCGAATAGAAAGGATGACGCTCGTTGTTCAAAAAATGGTTTGGCAAGCAGCCACCGAAGGAAGAGACGATCACCGCGCCGCTTGACGGGACGATCATGCGGCTTGAAGACGTGCCGGATCCGGTGTTTGCGCAAAACATGATGGGCGATGGCATCGCCATCGATCCGGCGGATGGGGATGTCGTCGCCCCGGTCGATGGTGAAATCATCCAGCTCTTTCCGACGAAACACGCTATTGGCTTGCGTTCGGAAGCGGGTGTGGAGCTGCTCATCCATGTCGGCATCGACACCGTGTCGATGAACGGAGAAGGATTCACCGCCTATGTCAAAGCCGGCGACCGAGTGAAACGGGGCGATCGGCTTCTTTCTGTCGACTTGCCGCTTGTGCGCGAGAAAGCGAAAAGCGCGGTGACGCCGATCATCATCACGAACGGCGACGCCCTCGAAAGCCTCGAGAGAGAGGCCGAGGCATCAGCCAAAAAAGGCGAGACGGTCTTATTTCATGTCAAAATGAAATAAGGGCGGCAGGGAGCACCGTTTTGACAATGGTCTGTGCTTTGGTTGCGCCTAAAGCGAAGGAGGCTTCCCTCCAAGCGGAGGGAACCGCCGTGATCGCTTCTTCGGAGACGCAGGCTAAAACTGGGAGATTGAGCAATGCCAATGTGATGGATGCTCCTAAAATGGTCACGCCGATTTGAAAGTATTCCACAAACAAGGCGTAACCAAATAGACCAAACACAATCGACGGGACAGATGCCAAGCTTTCAATGGCCGCCCTCACCCATTCCATGATTCGGTTGTTTGGGGCGTATTCCACTAAAAAATACCGGCTCCAATTCCGATGGACAACGACAAAAGCAATGATAGCACGAGAATGTAAATCGAGTTCCATAAGAACGGCCCAACTCCTCCTCCAGCGTCGATTTCTTCGGGCAGTCCTATGAGAAAATGTATATCAATGTCTGGCAACCCTTTTCGCACGATCGTATAAAGAAGGGATAAGATGATCAAAAAGACGGTTGCGGAAATGATGCTGATCATCCCCAGTACGAGTCGATTCATGAGACGACGGATGCGGAGCCGACTCATTTTTTTATGGAGGCCAGGGGATTGATTGTTCATGATGACGATCCTCCTTTCAGACGCAAGCGGCGAATCATCATAATGAGAGAAATGGAGATGAAAAGCAGCAAAAGCGCCATCATATAAAGGGCATGGTTGGCCGTTGATTGAAAGTCGACGTTTAAAATTTGCATCATGATATGGCTGGTTAACACACTTGATGGCGTGACTAAATCAAATCCCCATTGCGCCACGTTGCCGATAACCATCACGACGGCCATTGTTTCGCCAATGGCGCGTGCCATGCCGAGGATGACAGCAGCGGCAATCCCAGATTTGGCGGCAGGAAGCAACACTTTTGCAATCATTTAATCAGCTGAAAACAGCTTGGCCATATCGCTCCCCGCCAATAAAACAGTTCCCGAACGATGGAGCGAACGGATCGTCATCAATTTGCCGTTGACATTGACAATATAGTGAGATGCGGCTGTATTCTTTTCCGCTGCGGCATAGGCATGTCCATCGAGAGCCGTCCATGATGAGGGGGAAGCCGCCAGCAAAGCTGTCGCCATGACAGTTCCGGCAATGATTTTTTTCACGAGAGTCTCTCCTTTCTATTTTTCCTTTTGCATGAGAAGCGGGTTTCATTGTTTGATGGAAGGCGATCCTCCTTTCCATTCAAAGTATTTGGGGAATTTTTCCTAAGAATAAACGATTATATGAGAAAAGTGTAAAAGGAATATTTTGTTTTATTTAAGTTATATTAATATTTTGTGTTTTAAGCGTTAACTTCACTATGCAACGCATTTCTATATAGATGCAACGAAAAAGGTTAACATATCCTTGACGGAAAGGTGGCTTGTCCATTTTTCGACTGTTGAAGGCAAGCCTGTGGCTTGCCTTCGTCACGCCTTGGCGTGACGGAAGACCGAACAACCATCCGCTTCACAGACCCATACATGGGTCTGAAAGCGGCGTTGTTCGTTCGCCCGACAGTCGATCAAATGCTCAGCAAAAGCGACATATGTTAAAGCTTCAAATTGCATCTATATAGTTCCAATATGATGACGAATGAATGGAAGCTTCAGCCCCTTTTAAGCAAAGCGATCATTATAGGCCAAAATGGACAACATCACAGAAAGGGAAAGAAGAACAGATTTGAGGTTGGCCAAAAGATGCACTAGCGCCTGCCAAGCAAAGTGCGGCTGTTGTGTTTGGTTGCACTCGTCATGCTGCTACTGGAGCCGGATCGGCGGGAAAAAATGTAGTCATTTTTCATCTCGACAACTTTTCCAGCCTCGCGCACAACTTATGCTGCCAACCAACGTCGCCGGTCATGCTGGCCAGCAGCGACAGGTTTTTGAGTTTCGCGATCTCCATACTCCTCTTGACATTGACAGAATCGCTTGGTGAAGATTTGGATGTTTTGAAGAAAAATAAACCCGCCTCGACATGGGCGGGTTTTTTCTGTCAATCCAAATACTTCTCGCATAACGATACAAACTTTCCATCTGACTTTAGCCCTTCCAAAATGCTTCTCAACATTGCACTTCTTTTGAGAAGCTGCTTCTCGAACTCTGCCACAAATGTGTCCTTGTCCCACTGTGATTTGCCAGCGTGATAAAACAGCTTTTCCAGGCGTTCCAACTCGTCGGCAGTAAAGCCAGTGGCTAAGGCCAAAATCGCAAAGCTTTTGTGCTCCTTGTTCACCATATCTAAGAGTAACGTAATTGCGTCGGTGGCTAGACTTAATTTTGCTTCAAGATCCTTGATTCTTTCCTCGTTCATAAGCACCCTCCTTGGTAACTGTTCAGCCATTACATAGAAAAAGTTTACGAGATCGGGTTTATTTCTGTTCCCCTTGTCTATACTAGCACTATCCAAGACAAGGGAGGTGAACACGATGGCAACCGTTGTTTTTGATTTCCAACAAGCCGTTTTTACACTCGAAAGCATGGTCGCAAAAATCGAGCGCCAAGCACAAACGATTGAAAAACTCGTTCGAGAAAACGAGCAACTACGTCAAGAAAACCAACGGCTTCGACAAGAAACCCAACAATGGAAAGCACGTATTGCAGAATTAGAAGCCTGTACGAAAAAAAACAGTACCCATAGCCATTTGCCGCCGTCTTCTGACCGGTTTGTGGCGAAATCTCCTTCTCGCCAACCGTCGCAGAAACAGCCGGGAGGGCAGCCGGGGCACCGAGGAACGACGCTCCGCCAAGTATCATGACCACCGAGTCCTTCACCGCGTAACCCAATGCAAAGGATGTGGTCACTCTCTAGAACATGTTGCTCCGCTTCAAGTAGACATTCGCCAAGTGTTCGACCTTCCCGTGGTTCGCATGGAAGTGACTCAACACGAACGGGAAGTAAAGGGGTGTCCGGAATGTCATCTCGTCCAGCAGGCGGAGTTCCCTTTTTATGTCACAAATCATGTCCAGTACGGTCCAGCCATCACTTCCCTTGTTTTATACTGGAATCATGCGCAGTTGATCCCGTGCGAGCGTGTCACGGAGATGATCAAAGCACTAGTTGATCATTCGATGAGTGCAGGCACAGTCGTGAACATGACGAGACGGTGGTAGCCTGTGGTAGAAGCAGCGATCAAAGAGATCGACGCGGCGCTGCTCGCTTCCAAGACGTTGCACGTCGATGAAACGCGCCTGCGTGTGGACGGAAAGAACCAATGGGTGCACGTGGCTTCCACTGCCAAGGTCACCCGATACGGACTGCATCGTTCCCGTGGAAAGCAAGCGACGGACGACATCGGGATCTTGCCACGGTACAAAGGAACGATGGTACATGATGCGTATTCGGTGTACCCGATGTATACAGAGGCGAACCATGCCCTTTGCCACGCCCATCATCTCCGGGAGCTTCGGGCATATACTGAACTTTACGGCCATTCATGGTCGAAAGAGATGGCCGAAGCGTTGTTGGAGATGAAATGGGCGGTGGAGAACGCGGGCGGAGCTCTACCGGAAGAGGACGTCCGGTATTGGGAAGCCGTGTACGACGAGCTTCTAGCGAATGGTCGCCGAGAACTCGAGGAGCGTTGCCGACAAGGCAAGCATGAAGGCGCCCGCAACGCGCAGAATTTCATCCAGCGTCTAGAAAAGCGTAAGCAAGAAGCGCTTCTCTTCCTGCGAAAGAAAGAAGTACCGTTTGACCACAACCAAGCCGAGCGCGATTTGCGGATGGTGAAAAAACAAAAAATTTCCGGAACGTTTCGTCAGGAAGACGATGCCGAGGCTTTCTGTGCCATGCGCAGCGTCATTTCTACCCTGCCAAAACACGGAAAGCCGGTTTGGGAATCGTTGCAACGACTTCTAAGTGGAGAGTCTCTCCAAACGATTCTCCATTCCTCCTAGGGCATTTTCGATACGGGAAATGCCCTATGGGTGCTGGATTCTGAAAATCTCACGAATATTGGGCTGAATGGATACTCACAAAAAGTTCTCACATTTCGCACCCTAACAGAGAGGGGTAGGAAGTGTGATCCAGTTTCACGACTTTGGCATTGACATTCAAACGTATACGGATCGTGGGAAAGAGAACGATTTTCCCGACGTGAATCAATGTCCCTCCCCACTGTCCATCCCGCCGCCCCTTGCACCGTCACGGATATTTGATGCTTTGCCAAAAGGTTCTACTGGCGCCTATCATGAAAAGCATGGCAGCTGATTTTAGCCGAACTTTTTGTTAACCATAGAACGATGGCTGGATCGCGATGTTGGTGTTTGACCCTGTTATTCAAGTTTTGGAGCGGATTTTTCACAAAAATTATCAACCGTATAGTGCACAGGTGGGTGATTTTCTTTTATAATAAATATGTCTTTACATCGATAATGACAGGAGGATACACATGAACGAACCGACGATTTCTCAGCGCAAGCTGTTAGGCATTGCCGGTCTCGGTTGGCTGTTTGACGCGATGGATGTCGGCATGTTGTCGTTTTTGATGGCGGCCTTGCAAAAAGACTGGAATTTGACGGCCGGGCAAGTTGGCTGGATCGGCAGCGTCAACTCGATCGGCATGGCGGTCGGGGCGCTTTTGTTCGGACTGCTTGCCGACCGGATTGGCCGGAAACACGTCTTTATTTTTACATTGTTATTGTTTTCGCTTGGCAGCGGGCTGTCGGCGCTGACGACGACATTGGCGGCGTTTTTGGCGCTCCGCTTTTTGATCGGCATGGGGCTTGGCGGCGAGCTGCCGGTCGCGTCAACGCTCGTTTCGGAGGCGGTGCCGGCTAAGGACCGCGGCCGGGTTGTCGTGCTGCTTGAGAGCTTTTGGGCGGGCGGTTGGCTGTTGGCAGCGCTCATCTCGTATTTCGTCATACCAGCTTACGGATGGCGAACGGCGTTATGGCTGGCGGCCATTCCAGCGCTGTATGCGATCTATTTGCGCCTCCGCCTGCCGGATTCGCCGCGATTTGCGGCAGCGCGAAAAGAAGAAACGGTGTGGAATAACATCGTCAAAGTATGGTCCGCTCCGCATCGGAAAGAGACAATCATGCTTTGGGTGCTTTGGTTTTGCGTCGTCTTTTCGTATTACGGCATGTTTTTATGGCTGCCGAGCGTCATGGTGATGAAAGGGTTCAGCTTAATTAAAAGCTTCGAGTACGTGCTCATCATGACGCTGGCGCAGCTCCCGGGCTATTTCAGCGCTGCATGGCTGATCGAGCGGGCGGGGCGGAAATTTGTCTTGGTCACGTACTTGCTTGGCACCGCATTGAGCGCCTACTTTTTCGGCACGGCTGAGTCGCTCGTCGGGCTGATGGCGTCCGGCGTTTTCTTGTCGTTTTTCAATCTCGGCGCTTGGGGAGCGTTGTACGCTTATACGCCGGAGCAGTATCCGACCTCCATCCGCGCGACAGGGGCGGGCATGGCGGCGGCGTTTGGCCGCATCGGCGGCATTTTTGGCCCGCTGTTGGTCGGCTCTCTCGTTGGCCAAGGCGTGTCCGTGACGGCCATTTTCACACTGTTTTGCTTGTCAGTTCTCGTTGCGGTCTTGGCGGTCGCCGTGCTCGGAAGCGAAACGAAACAACAAGAACTTGCTTGAATGAATTTGTTGTCCGGAAGTTTCGAGTCGGACGTCCTGATGAGGGGGGCTGATTTTTGACCGCGGCATCCGCCAGGGGGGCTCCGAAGTTGACAAACGAACGGTAGGGGCGATACCTTAAGGGTAAGCCCCTTTTTTATTTTGGAAAAAACGGACCGGCGTGCGTCAAGACTGGTTCGTGAACGCCAAGGGGAAAGCCAGCGCGAGAGGCGGTGAATCGATTTTGTGTCCGTCCGTGTCCGTCGTCATTCCGACGTATAATCGCCTATATCCGCTTGCCGAGCTGCTTGAGTCGTTAAGCCGGCAGACGTACAAGCCGTCTGAGGTCATCATCGTCAACGACGGCGGCGAGCCGGTTCATGATGTCGCCGCCTTGTATCCGGAGCTCGACATCCGTGTCATCGACCGCTGCGACAATGAAGGACATGTCGCGGCTCGCAATGAGGGCGTCAAGGCGGCGCGCAGCGAACTCATTATGCTTTGCGACGACGATGACCTAGTGTTGCCGTGCCATCTCGAGCGGATGGTGGCGGCGCTCGAGCATGCGGACTTCGCCTATGCCGATGCGGAAATTGTCCGGTATCGGATGGAAAATAACCAACGCATCCCAACCGCCCGTTTTTTGTTTGCTTATGAGTATGATTTGGAAGCGATGCGGACGTTTTCGACGTACGTCCCGTCTGGAAGTTTGTATAGAAAATCGCTCCATGAAGAGATCGGCTGCTTTGACCGCGCTGTCCACCATTATTGGGATTGGGATTTCTTTTTGCGCGCGGCGGCGGTATGTCGCGTCACCCGTGTCGCGGCGGCGACTGTTTTATATGCGTTCAGCCCGGACGGCGACAACGTGTCGCGACAGCTAGACGACAAGCGGCGTCAGTATTTGCGGCGGCTTTGCGAGAAGCACGGGCTTGGCGAGTTGCCGGTGAAAAACTTTTGGCTTTTGCTTGACGAGCCGGATGTCGCGAAGCGCCGGGCGGACAGCGAAGTCATTTGGGACGGACAGCCGGTCGTGTCGCGGTTTTGGGCGCAAAAAAATGGCCGCGACCATTGACATCGGTCTTTTTGGTTTGCTATGATAGTGGACAAATCATATATGGATCGCGATGACGGATCAATAGTAGTTAACCCTCTCTTCCGAAGCGAGCCGGGGACGGTGGGAGCCCGGTGAAGACGGTTAATGAAACGGCAGTCCGGAGCGGAAATGGAAAAAAGAGGATGTGCTATCGGCGCATCAACTAGGGTGGAACCGCGGGAGCTACGCTCTCGTCCCTAGGCATTAGGCCTAGGGGCGAGGGCGTTTTTGATTGTTGGAAACCGAAATTGGAGGAGGATGAAAACAATGGCTGTTACAATGGAAGAAATCGTCGCTCACGCCAAGCATCGCGGCTTCGTTTTCCCGGGGTCGGAAATTTACGGCGGGCTCGCGAACACGTGGGATTACGGCCCGCTAGGGGTCGAGCTGAAAAACAACATCAAGCGGGCGTGGTGGAAAAAGTTCGTTCAAGAGTCGCCGTACAACGTTGGCTTGGATGCCGCCATTTTGATGAACCCGAGAACGTGGGAAGCGTCCGGCCATTTAGGCAATTTCAACGACCCGATGGTCGACTGCAAACAGTGCAAAGCGCGCCATCGCGCCGATAAGTTGATTGAGCAGGCGCTCGAGGAAAAAGGGATCGAGATGATCGTCGACGGCTTGCCGCTCGCGAAAATGGATGAGCTCATCCGCGAATACGACATCGCCTGTCCGGAATGCGGCAGCCGCGATTTCACGAACGTGCGCCAGTTCAACTTAATGTTCAAAACGTACCAAGGCGTCACCGAATCGAGCGCCAATGAAATTTATTTGCGCCCAGAGACAGCGCAAGGCATTTTCGTCAACTTTAAAAACGTCCAGCGCACGATGCGGAAAAAGCTGCCGTTTGGCATCGCGCAAATCGGCAAAAGCTTTCGCAATGAAATTACGCCGGGCAACTTCACGTTCCGCACGCGCGAGTTTGAGCAGATGGAGCTCGAGTTTTTCTGCAAGCCGGGCGAAGAGCTGAAGTGGTTTGAGTATTGGAAGCAGTTTTGCAAGGAATGGCTGTTGTCGCTCGGCATGAACGAGGAAAACATTCGTCTGCGCGACCATACGAAAGAAGAACTGTCCCACTACAGCAACGCCACGACCGACATCGAGTACCATTTCCCGTTCGGCTGGGGCGAGCTGTGGGGCATCGCGTCGCGCACCGATTACGACTTAAAACGGCATATGGAATACTCGGGCGAGGATTTCCATTACCTTGACCAAGAAACGAACGAACGCTACATCCCGTACTGCATTGAGCCGTCGCTTGGCGCCGACCGCGTCACGCTTGCGTTTATGATCGACGCCTATGACGAGGAACAGCTGGAAGACGGCACGACCCGAACGGTGATGCATTTGCATCCGGCGCTGGCGCCATACAAGGCAGCCGTCTTGCCGCTGTCGAAAAAGCTCGCTGACGGGGCGCGCCGCATTTACGAAGAGCTGGCGAAACATTTCATGGTCGACTATGACGAAACCGGCTCGATCGGCAAACGGTACCGCCGCCAAGATGAAATCGGCACGCCGTTTTGCATCACGTACGATTTCGAGTCTGAACAAGACGGCCAAGTGACCGTTCGCGACCGCGACACGATGGAACAAGTGCGGCTGCCGATCGGGGAGCTCAAGTCCTTTTTGGAGGAAAAAATCGCTTTTTGATGAAACGGGCACCGGGGCAGGGCAAAAGCCCCGGTTTTTTTTGTAGACTTTTGCAGCTGAACAAAGGGTGTATGGAAATGACATCGCTTTTTAGGATAAATTTCAAAATGCCATCGAATATTTTCTGAATAAATGGTAAAATAGAAATGTAGACTAGTTCCTGCATTGATCAAGGGGGGTAGCCATCATGGAAGGAAAACCGATCTACTACGATGGAAGCGGGCATTTGCCTGACGGCAGTGATGAAAGCGGTGTCAACAACGAATCGTTTGCACTTACGGATGAAGTGCGAAAACAAATTAGCGGCAATCCGTTTGTCGTTGAACAAAGCGAATAACCGACCCACGCTGAAATAGCCTTTACCTAGGGCAATTTTTTTTTGAGCAAAATCAGTTGCCAAGCGTCTCGACTCCTTATATAATTATATCTCGTATTAGAGATATTTGATTTAAAAATAAATGTATGCCATTTTCGTAAACGGAAAACACTAAAATGGCGACACCAGCGAAGAAGGGGAGTATGCATCATGACGAAAGTGTTGTACATCACCGCCCATCCTCACGACGACACGCAATCGTACAGCATGGCGGTCGGAAAGGCGTTCATTGAGACGTACAAACAAGTGCATCCGGACCATGAGGTGATCCATCTCGATTTATATAAAGAATACATTCCGGAAATCGACGTCGATGTGTTCAGCGGTTGGGGCAAGCTCCGTTCCGGCCAGTCGTTTGAACAGCTCTCCGCTGAAGAAAAAGCGAAAGTTGGACGGATGAATGAATTATGCGACCAATTCGTCTCTGCTGATAAATACGTGTTTGTCACGCCAATGTGGAACTTTTCATTCCCACCGGCGTTGAAAGCGTACATTGACGCGGTGGCGGTCGCCGGCAAGACCTTTAAATATACGGAACAAGGGCCGGTCGGATTGCTTACCGATAAAAAAGCGCTCCACATTCAAGCACGCGGCGGCTTCTATTCCGAGGGCCCAGCGGCGCAAATGGAGATGGGGCACCGGTATTTAAGCGTCATTATGCAATTTTTCGGGGTGCCGTCGTTTGAAGGGCTGTTTGTCGAAGGGCATGCGGCGATGCCGGAAAAGGCGGAGGAAATTAAAGCAAACGCCATCGCCCGGGCGAAAGAGTTGGCGCACACATTCTAATAGGGCGCTTTGAGCAGGTTGCCGAGTTCAAAATTGCATGGGAAATAACCGCGGTTAGGGACGTTCTCTGTCTAGAGAGCGTCCTTTTTGTTGTTCCGGCGATGAAAGCGGAAAGCGCTGCCGTCGACGTTCGTATACGCTTGGCGTCCAACGTGTGGTATAATAAACCATATAGCAGTGAGGAGTGGAGGTTCACCATTTGTGAACAAAGATCAACGATATCGTCCGACGCGTGGACACAGTATAGCGGCAGCGCTGGCGGCCGGGCTGTTCGGCCTGCTTCTGTTCGCTGGCCGGCGGCTTCTGCTTTTGCCCGAATTCTATTATTCTGTTCATCTTTCTTTAGGGCTTGCCGCTGTTGTCGTCTGTTGGCTTGTCGCCTTGCAAGGATGGGCCGTATTTCCGCATACGCTGTCAACAGAGCGGCTCATGATGGGGGCGTTGTTTTTTTCTGCGGGGACGCTCTTTTCTGTTCATTTTGTCCTATCCTTCACAGAAGCCGATGCCTCGGCGGCGCTGTTTTCGCTCGCTGCCCGCTTTACGCTTGCCTGGGGGCTGCTCTTTCTCTTTTTGCGGCCCGATGAGGTGATGGAACGGCAAAGCGGGCAACGGTGGCAGGCGTTTTTGGCCGCGTTTTTGTATACGGCGGTTGTTAGTTTGTTCATCCACATCACGTCCCCGTTTTGGCCGGCCCTTGGGACGAGCCGCTGGCCGTTTTGGTGGCGCGCAGGGGAAGGAGCGGTCGGTTTGCTTGATGCAGCGGCGGCCGTGTTCGCATGGCGGCGTTTTCGGCAAGGTAGGACTCCCGCTTCCCTATACTGGTCTATGGCGCTTCTATTATTTGCCCTCGGCCAATGGTTGCTCATGCGTGGAAGCGGGTACGGGCTATGGGGGCAGCTTTATGAAATGGCCGGATTTTTGTATGTCGTGCGCGCCATGTATGTGGAAACGGTGGAAAAGCCGTACCTGGAGCTGAAGCACCGCGAACAACAGCTTGAGATGATGGCGAACGCCCTTGGAGAAGGGTTGCTGATGGTGAATCGCGACGGGCAGATCGTTTGGATGAATCCAGAGGCGAGCCGATTGATCGGCGCCACGTTGGAAGAGGCGAAAGGAAAGCCGCTGTTCTCCTTTGTCTCGCTAGCGGGGCCAAGCGGCGACAAATGGGACTGGAAGCAGCTGCGCCGCGTCGTCAAACGGCTCAAAAGCGGCGAGGTCATTCGCGTCGAGGAGGAGCCGTTTCGCCGCCGCGACGGCGTCTGTCTGCCGGTCGGGTACACGCTGGCGCCGGTGTTGGAAAACGGTGCGCTGGCGGGGCTTGTTGCTGTTTTGCGCGACATGACGGAGAAAAAAGAGAAAGAGCGGCTTGAACGCGAGCGCGAACAACTCGACTTTGAACTGTCGCTTGCCGCGAATATGCAGCGATCGCTTTTGCAGACATCTTCGAAAATGAACTTGCCTTCGTACATCGACATCGGCGTCCTCAGCGTCCCCGCCCGGGTGTTAAGCGGTGATTTTTACCACTTTGCTGTCCACCAAACATCGGTGTCCGTCGGCATTGCCGATGTATCGGGAAAAGGCATTCCAGCCGCGATGCTCATGACGCTGATGAAATTTATTTTGGACCGAACCGTCCATTATGGAACGCAGCCGCACGTGTATCTTGACTTGTTGAACCGGTTCGCTTATGACTACACCGAACCATCGATGTTTGTCACGATGTTTGTCGGCAATTACAACGAAAAAACGCATACGTTCTCGTACGCGTGCGCTGGACACGAACCGGCGCTTTGGTACCGCGCGAAAACGAAGCAATGCGTGCCGCTCGCCGCCAAGGGATGCGCGCTCGGCTTGTTTCCGCAATTTTCGTTTGAGACGAAATCGGTCGTGCTCGAGCCGGGTGATTTTGTGCTGCTGTACACCGACGGGGTGACGGAAAAACGCGGTGAAGAGGCGGATGATGACTTTTCCGTTCTTGCCTCCATGGTCGCCCGCGTCAGCCTCGACCAGCCGGCGCCGGAAATCGTCCGCGAGCTGTATGAGCATATTCAAGCGTATCATCGATACGAGCCAAAAGATGATCAGACGTTGTTGCTGCTGCGCCGCCGCTGACATGAGCGACACGGCCGACGCTTGATGCGTCCGGCGGCTCGAGGTTTGACCGCTATGACGAATAGGCGGCGAGCTGCCGTTTTAATTTCGTGATCGCCCGCTTTTGAATGCGGCTGATCGTCATTTGCGAGACGCCGAGCCGCTCAGCGAGCGCGCGCTGCGTTTCCCCGCGCCGGAAGACGGCGTCGATGACGATTCGCTCTTGCTCGCTCAATTTGCCGATCGCCTGCTCCAAGTCCATTCGCTCAATCAATGACTCGATTTCGTTCGCTTCATCAGCGACGAACTCGCCGATCGTCGTCGCATCTTTTTCCCCGTCTTGCATCGGGGCGTCGAGCGAAACGGCTTGGTAATGGTCGCGTCCGGCCAAAATTTCGATCGTTTCTTCGACCGATAAGCCTAAGTGGCCGGCGATTTCATCGATCGTTGGCGACCGCTCGAGCTTGACGGTCAATTCATCGATCGCTTGCTGCACTTTGCTTCCTTTTTCCTTCACCTTGCGCGGCACTTGGATGTACCATGCTTTGTCGCGCAAATAGTTTTTCATGTAGCCGATCAAGCTTTTCATCGCATATGACTCAAAGCTTGTTCCTTGCTTGGGATCGTAATGGTCAAGAAGGCGCAAAAACGACAGCCGTCCGATTTGAAACAAGTCTTCGTAAAAGTCAGGGCGGCTGCGCGCCATTTTCCGCGCCGCGGCCGCAATGAGCGGCTCGAAGCGCACGAGCAAGGCGGTCGCCGCTTCTTCCGTTTTTGTTTGTTGATAGGCGGAAATGAGGGCGTCAAGCTTGCTCTTGGACAGAGGAGGGGGATATACAGTCATGGGCATGCTCTCCTTCGCCGCGATGGCGGAATTTCGTCAGGCGGACTTCCGTTCCGCCCTTTGTCGTGACACTGACATCGTCCATGAGCGCTTCCATCAAAAACAGGCCGAGGCCTCCCGCTTTGACGTCTTCAAGCGGCTTCGCGGACAGCGGCGCCGTTTGCTTGGACACTCGTTTGTAATCAAACCCTTTGCCTTCGTCCTTGACGGTGATCGAAAGCGCATCAGCGCGCATCTCGAAACAGAGATGAATGACGCCACCTCTTCCGTTGTACGCATGCAAAACAGCGTTGTTGCACGCTTCTGAGACGGCCACTTTCATATCTTCAATCTCTTCATAGGAAAACCCCATCTTGGCGGCCAGCCCGTATAGCGTCAAACGCGCGACATCGATAAACTGCGCATCAGCTGGAATCGACAGCTGTACGACGGTTTCATGCTCTTTCATGATTGTCCCTCGATCCTTTCTGTCGTGTCATTCATGGCCGAAAACAAATAAGATACGCCGGTTAAATCAAACAAGCGTTGGACTTTCGGCGGCACGTTCTCAATCATAAATGGCGCCCCTTGCTTTTTTCGCATTTTTAATAGCGCGACAAACATTCCGATGCCGGTGCTGTCGATATACGTCAATTCTGCAAGGCGGATGACGAGCGGCTTCGACGCATCGCCAGCGAGCGGCTCGACGGCGCGTTGAAACTGTTCGGCCGCCGCCAAATCAAGCTCGCCTTTTATGTATACAACATGCCGGTCTGGCTGTTCTTCATGTACAACGTAAAATCGTTTCCTGTCCATGGTCGTTCACCTCAAATGATCGATAATTTGGCTTGATGATGGCGCGGGAAGGTTGTCCACCTTGCAATGTTTACACTACTATACCCATATTTTATACTATATGAAACAGGAAAGGGCAGGGAAACGCGATGTTCACAAAGTGGAAAGAATGGGCAAGGGCGTTGAAACGGGACATATTCGTCTTGTATTCCGCGATCCGCGATCGGCGTGTTTTCATCTGGCTGCGGCTTTTTATGCTGGTTGTTGTGGCATATACGTTCAGCCCGATCGATTTGATTCCCGATTTCGTTCCGGTTCTTGGGTATATCGATGATTTGTTGCTTGTGCCACTCGGTATTTACTTGGCGCTGAAATGGCTCCCCAACGACATCGTCGCCGAACACCGGGCGCGGGCGGAAGAGCTCGCCAAGCGCGGCAAGCCGACAAGCTGGGTGGCTGGGGCGCTGATCATCCTTTTGTACGTCTGGCTTGGCGTCTGGCTGCTCCGCTGGTTGATTTCGTGGGCTGGACTTGGTATATTTTGATCTTCCCTTCAGTTTTTTGTCTATGGCTGAGGCAGGGGATTTGCACATGTTCCTTTGGCGAAGCAGGTTCCGCTACTGTTGCCACGGTCTTAACTTTCACTTCGCTTTGACGCTGGGGGCTTTTTGGTTACAATGATAAAAGGAAAAAAGCCGACGGCAAAAGGAGTTGCTTACAATGCCGATTCTCAAAAACGACTGGGCTCCGCTGCTTGAAGAGGAGTTTCAAAAACCGTACTACTTGAAGCTGCGCGAATTTTTAAAAGTAGAGTACCGAACGCGGACGATCTATCCCGATATGCACGATATTTTCAACGCCCTTCATTATACGCCGTATGCGAACGTCAAAGTCGTGCTGCTTGGGCAAGACCCGTACCACGGCCCGGGGCAGGCGCACGGGCTTAGTTTCTCCGTCAAGCCGGGCGTGCCGGTGCCGCCGTCTTTGGCGAACATTTTCAAAGAGCTGCATGACGACCTTGGCTGCTACATACCGGATAACGGCTACCTCGTGAAATGGGCGAAGCAAGGGGTGCTATTGTTAAACACGGTGCTTACGGTCCGGCGCGGCCAGGCAAACTCCCACCGCGGCAAAGGGTGGGAACATTTCACCGACCGCGTCATTGAACTCGTCAATGAAAAAGACGATCCAGTCGTCTTTTTGCTTTGGGGCCGGAACGCTCAGGAGAAAAAAGAACGGATTACAAACCCGCGCCATCTCATTATCGAAGCGCCGCACCCGAGCCCGTTTTCCGCCGCGCGCGGCTTTTTCGGCCATCGACCGTTTTCGCGGACGAATGCGTTTTTAGCTGAGCACGGACGCGAACCGATCGACTGGCAAATTGAAAACATCGACGTCCGCACCGAATGAGCAAGGGGGAAGAAATCATGGCTATTTCATTTGCTGCTGTCGTTGCCAAAATCGAAGACGAATTGCGCAAAGCCAAGGCGGTCAATGATCCGCAGCGGATGCGTGAACACGTCGCCGCTATCCGTGCCTTATGCGACTTAATGCTCGAAACAGCTGGCCAGCCGCAACCGTCTACTCCGTCTGTCCCTACAGGTCCGCTTGTCGTTGGCGGGCCGATTTCAGCTGGGAGCGGGCTTTCAGTTGGGGGGGTGTCCGTTGGCGGGCGCTCTCCCGATATTGACGATGAGGCGAACGGGGAGTCGTTGTTGGATTTTTGAAGGCGAGACAAAGAAAATCTGTAGAGCGGTTTTCCTCCATAGGTTTTCCAGCTTAACCGGCTTGTTCTGTTTGGCGCTGGAGAACGAGAAGCGGTTCTCCGGCTTGCGGGTTCGGTCAGTAGCGCTCCAACTTGCTTGTTCTGTCAAATTGGTGGTGACAACAGGGGGGCACGCTTTTTAACCCGTTCTCGCGAATTTTTCCATGTTAAAATGACCGGGGGGATTTAATGGAATTGGATTGTTGGGATCGCATTACTCATCATCGTTTTCTTTTCGACTAATACGATCGAAAGAACAATAAGAACGATAAAAGAATCAGAATGATGTCATCATCGAGTTATTAAAAGAGGTCAAAAACAAAATGTGAAAGAAACATTGTTCACAAATCCTTGACTGACTCCCTTGCCGCTATCGATTTGTGATCGGAGGGCCCCTCGTTTATAATGAGAGGAGGAAACTTCGATGAGAAAGGCGGATGAGTGATGAAATCGTTTATCATCCTCGGTGCGCTCAACGCGTTTTTGGCTGTGGCGTTGGGAGCGTTTGGGGCGCATGGGCTTGAGGGGAAAATTCCGGATCGCTATTTGGAGATTTGGAAAACGGCGGTGCAATACCAGATGTTCCATGCGTTAGGATTGCTTGCCGTTGGGCTTCTCGCCGGCAAGGCGCCGAATGTCGGGTTGCTTAGTGCGGCGGGCTGGGTGATGTTTTCCGGCATTGTGCTGTTTTCCGGCAGTTTGTATGTGTTGAGTGTCACGCAAATCAAGCCGCTTGGCGCCATTACTCCGTTTGGCGGCGTCGCCTTTTTGGTCGCCTGGGTGATGATCGGCTATGCGGCGTTCAAATGGCTGTAAACGAAGCGCAGGGCAAGGTGTACCCCGAGCAGGATGTTATGCGTCGTCCAAATTATAGGAGGCGCCTCTTTGGTTTCGTTTGCCGCCATTATATACGACTAGGCATCAGCAACTTGTGATGGCCGTCACATCGGATGAAAAAAGAGGGGCTGCCCTTAAGGCAGCCTGCTCATCGAACATCGGTTTTGCGCTGGCATTCAGCGCGGCGAATAGGAGGCCAGCGATGTGGCGGAGGCACCGGCAAACGGATATTCGTAGGCGATTTCTCCTTCAAATGTGACGTAATCGAGGTAAATCATCGGGATCAAATAGCGCGTTCCCGTTTGCGGGTCGCTTAAAATGACATGGTCACGCCCAGCCGCTTCAATGACCCCGCGAAACACCTTGGCATTCCACTCACGGTTGTTTTCAAACGTCGCATAGATAGTGGCGACTTTTCCTTTATTGAGCCGCAAAATGTTTTCAATGTACGATTCTTCAATCGGCAGCATCCCTGGAATCGATGGGCCGGTGGTAGCCGGCCCGGCGGCGGTGGTCGGCGTCGGTGTCGGGGCGGTAAACGTCGGCGCCTGCAAACCGAACGTCGGGGCGGCAGTTGCCGCCGGCGTCACAGTTGGAGCGGCAGCCGCTTGCGGATAGTAATAATACGGGTACGCCGCTGGATAATACGGTTGCGGATACGGATAGCCGTACGGATACGCTGCATACGGCTGTTGCCGTTCTTCATCAAGCGGATAAAAGTTGTTTTCTGTATAGTTGGACATAAAAAAACCTCCTCGTATGAAAAGTTAATAAACGCGCGGGCAGTCGGATGGGGTCGGCGCAAAGAAGCAGTGCGATTTGTAACGGCCGACATTCCATTGGTTGAACCATTGCGGCGGACAATCTTGGCCTTCAGGCGGCTTAAAAAACCAAAGGGCGTTCGTCGCTGGGTGGTAGCGCCAACCGCGGAGCACTTGGCGGGCTAGGCCTATATCCACTTCGCGCGCCCGTTGGTAAAAATAGCCCTTTTGCACCGCCTCAAAGCCGCCTGGGCTTTGAAACACCATTTGCCGGATGGAGCGGATGCCGCGGAAGTCAAGGCAGTCGGCGATGACGCGGTTGACGCCGACGTTGCCGACCATGAGCATCCCAAGCCGCCCGTCTCCTTCCGCTTCAGCTCGCATGAGCCGAGCCAACAACTTTACTTCCTCTTCTGTGTGGGCTACAATGGAGGGAGCGATCTGACCCATATCGTCACCTCAGTCGTTGTGAATTTCGACAGTAATAGGCTATTGGTGGAACGAGAAAATGGTGACAGTCGGACAAACGGTTTAAATGGAATTTCTGATTTATATGTATGGGACGTTTGTGCCGTATATGACAGAAACAGAGGCGGTTGTCCGAAGCTGCGCAAGCAACATTGGCGGAATTACATCCGCCGAGACAATCCGGTGGCAGCTGCCTTGCTCAGCCAAATGGGGTATACTGAAAGTGAACGGATTGAACTGAAAAAAGAGTTTTTGCTCGTGCGGTTGGAACTGGATGAAGCGAGGCAACGGCTGCTGTTGGGCTTTTTTGAAACGTATGTGAAGCTGTCGGAGGAAGACGAGCAACAACTGCAAAGAGAGGTGAAGGCGATGGAAACGAAAGAAAAAGAGAAGGTGTTGGAGCTGATCATTTCGTATGAGCAAAAAGGCAGAAAAGAGGGATTGAAGGAAGGGATCCAACAAGGGATGAAAGAAGGCATGAAGCAAGGAATGAAGCAGCTCGTCTGCAACATGGCGCGCAAAGGAATGACGGTGAAAGAAATTTCCCATTTGGTCGATCTTTCGCAAGAGGAAGTTCGCCGATTGCTTGAAGAATAGGAAGCAAAATGCAAGGAGGGTGCCCTGCTGCGTTTGGGACACCCTCTTTTGATTATACACGGAAGAAAGAAGAGACGTTTTCCACCGGCAGACGGGTGCCGACGAAAAAGGAGCCAAACTCGCCAAAGCGGGCGCTTACTTCGTCAAAGCGCATTTCATAGACGAGCTTTTTGAACTGGAGTGCATCGTCCGAAAACAAGGTGACGCCCCATTCAAAATCATCCAAGCCGATGGAGCCGGTGATGATTTGCGTCACTTTGCCGGCGTATTTTCGGCCGGTCATGCCATGGGCGCGCATCAGTTCGCGCCGCTGTTCCATTGACAACATGTACCAATTGTCGTTGCCTTGGCGCCGCTTGTCCATCGGATAGAAGCAAATGTAGTTCGTTTTCGGCAAAATCGGATACAAACGGCGGCGCACTTCTGGAATTTGGTATGGATCTTCGCTGCCGGATGCCAAGTAGTTGCTTAACTCCACGACCGAAACGTACGAATACGCCGGCAACAAATACTCGGCGAGTTTCGTTTTGTTAAGTGCTGTTTCGATTTCATGCAGCTCATCCAGCGTCGGCCGCAAAATCATGAACAGAATGTCCGCTTTTTGTCCGACAATTGTATAAATGGCATGGCTTCCTTGTTGCTCGCTTTCGGTCGCTTCCCATTTGTCGATGAGTGCCAAAAACTCGTCAATGGCTGCTTGGCGCTCTTCGCCCGGCAGCGTTTTCCACGCGCTCCAGTCAATCGTACGGAAATCGTGCAAACAATACCAACCATCCAACGTTTGGGCCGCTTCGCTCATCATCGTCACTCCTTATGAGATCAATATGTACAATATCACTATATCATAGTTTGCCCAAAAACGCGGACATTGGTGCACGGAGCGAAAGTATACTGAATTGTTCCAAAAGGTGAATTATTTGTTGGAAGGGCTTACCGGCGTTGCGTTTCCCTATTAAAGAGGTATGCTTATTATAGTAGAAAAAGGCTGGCGTGTTTCCGAACGAAAGACGCCAGCTGGGCATTAAGGGAGGCATGAATCGTGGCAAACGATTTATTTGCGGCATTAAAAATGAAAGTGGCCGGAACCGGACGGAAAATCGTGTTTCCGGAAGGGACGGATGACCGCATTCTTACGGCGGCGAGCCGATTGGCGGCGGAGCAAGTGCTTCAGCCGATCGTGCTTGGCGATGAACAGGCGGTGAAGGCGAAAGCAGCTGAGCTGGGCTTGCCGCTTGAAGGAGTGGAGATTGTCAACCCGCGACGCTATGGCGGGTTTGATGAGCTGGTGTCGGCGTTTGTGGAGCGCCGCAAAGGGAAAGTGACGGAAGAAGCGGCGCGCGAGTTGCTTTTCGATGAAAACTATTTCGGTACGATGCTCGTTTATACAGGGGCGGCGGATGGCCTTGTCAGCGGGGCGGCGCATTCGACGGCCGATACGGTCCGCCCGGCGTTGCAAATCATTAAAACGAAGCCAGGCATCCGCAAAACATCCGGGGTGTTCATCATGGTGCGCGGCGAGGAACAATATGTGTTCGCCGATTGTGCCATCAACATCGCCCCTGACAGCCAAGATTTGGCAGAAATCGCAGTCGAGAGCGCCCGAACAGCGAAAATGTTCGGCCTTAAGCCGCGTGTGGCACTGTTAAGCTTTTCTACGAAAGGGTCGGCCTCGTCGCCCGAGACGGAAAAAGTGGCCGAAGCGGTGCGATTGGCGAAAGAAATGGCGCCGGATCTTGTCCTTGACGGGGAGTTTCAATTTGACGCCGCCTTTGTGCCAGAGGTGGCGAAAAAGAAAGCGCCTGATTCTGCGATTCAAGGCGATGCGAACGTCTTTATTTTCCCGAGCCTTGAGGCGGGCAACATCGGCTACAAAATCGCCCAGCGCCTCGGCGGCTTTGAGGCGGTCGGCCCGATTTTGCAAGGGCTGAACAAGCCGGTCAACGACTTATCGCGCGGCTGCAGCGCGGAAGACGCCTACAAGCTCGCGCTCATCACCGCCGCGCAGTCGCTTCGGGAGTGACGGGATCGCTGCTTAGTGAAATCGATGAAAACGAGGGAGGCATGCGCCCCCTCGTTCTTTTTGCGCCCTTCGCCAACGGCTTAGGCTCATTGTGCTATAATGAAATAGAGTTGGCATGATCAATGCAAGATAGAGTTGGGATGATCAATGCAAGGAGTTGCTAGCGATGAGCCATGAATTGCTGCATCAGCCGAAATGGCGGGTAATCGACCAGTCGCATTTCGGTCCGCTGTTTGATGCGAAACAATCGTTTGCCATCGATGATGCATTATGCACCGCGGTCGGCGCCGGACGGTCGGATGCCGTCGTCCGCACGTGGGTGCATGAGAATACCGTCGTCTTAGGCGCCGCTGATACGAAGCTTCCGTACATCGATGAGGCCATTTCGTTTTTGCGCCAGGAAGGGTATCGCGTCGTTGTCCGCAATTCCGGCGGGTTGGCCGTTGTCCTTGACAGCGGGGTGTTGAATATCTCGCTCATTTTTCCGGAAATGAAAAACACAATTGCCATCGAGCAAGGGTATGAGGCGATGTACGCGCTCATGGCCGCCATGCTTGCCTCACACGGTGCCCGCGTTGAGGCGGGGGAAGTCATCGGCTCATATTGTCCGGGAAGCTATGACTTGAGCATTGGCGGCAAAAAATTTGCCGGCATTTCGCAGCGACGGGTGCGCGGCGGCGTTGCCGTGCAAATCTACCTGTGCGTCAATGGGAGTGGAGCCGCGCGGGCTGAGCTTATTCGCCGCTTTTATGAGCTCGGCCGCCAAGGAGAGAAAACGAAATTCGCCTACCCCGATGTTGTCCCAGCTGTCATGGCGTCGCTGTCTGAGCTTTTCGGCTGCGAGCTGTCGGTCGATGAGCTGCTTGTCGCCCTTTGGCGCACGCTGCAGTCGTTTGGCGGCGAGCTGTATTCGTCTGCCCTCGAGAACGGCGAATGGAATTGGTATGAGCAGTATTGGGCGCGCATCGTCGAACGAAATGCCGACGTATCTTCAGGAGCCGATGAGAGAAGTCGAGCCGTAAAGCCCTTTTAGCTTCGATGAGGCGCTTCGTCGCTGCTGCCCCCGCCTCATGCCCTGCCCAACCTTGGCGCGAATGATGGACGTTCGCCAACAAAAAAGGGGCTGATCCCAAAGCGCACTTGCGTTTTGGGATCAGCCCGGCTTTTCACCCGACATCCTTTTTCGTTACTCGGCGATTTTCTCTAAGTTTCCGTTCGGGTCCATACGGAAGGTCAGCCCCCGTTCTTCTTCCTCTTTTAACACCATTTTGCGCGCCCGATTGATGATTTTCACGAGCGTCTCAAAATCTTCTTGAACAGTCGACGAATTTTCTTCTAATTTCGCAATCTTTTCTTCAAGTTCTTTATTTTTTTGCTTTAGTTCGTCAATTTCGCGGCGCAGCCGCTCGTTTTCTTTGATCAGCGCCTCCCGTTTCCGCTCATGGGATTGGAACGTTTTTAAAAAAGCGATCACTTGATCAAGCGTCACTTGCTGCGGCGGAGAGGATGGGACGACGGCCGGCAGCTGCATCACTTCGCCGAGCTCCTCAAGCGACGGCATCGGCGGTTCATACAGGCGCCGCTTTTTCGCGCCTCCTTGTTTGGCCAGCAGCCGCATCCGCTCTTTCCGCTGCATTTTCGCCAGTTGAAGCGCCTCCTCATATCGATGGCGGACGACGGCGTTCCAGCGGAAGCCGCAGGCGGCTGATGTCCGGTTCAACTTGTCGCCGACTTCTTCAAACGCGTTCAGCTGGGTGCTTCCTTCACGCACATGGCGCAATACGGTCTCTGCCAACAATAAATCGTCTTCTTCCGTCCAAGCGTCTTGTCGTTGCTTCATCGGTCTTCACTCCTTTTTCCCATGCTAGTAAAAGGATGGGCAAAAAAACAAAACATTATACGTTGCAAGTTTACGGGATTCTCAAATTCCCAGAGTGAAAGCATGCCGACTTGCAATTTTCCCGCGAAAGCGGTAGAATACACAAAGCAAACGCCACAGAAAGGGATGACGAGTGATGGCGAATGAGTTTCGCGTTTGCGACGACTGCAAGGCGCCGAATTTAAAGACACTGATTCCGCGCCTCAAAAAGCTGGATCCGGACGCGGTCATCAAAATCGGCTGCCAGTCGTATTGCGGCCCTGGGCGAAAAAAAACGTTCGCCTTCGTCAACAACCGCCCTGTGGCGGCGCTGACGGAAGACGAACTGATTGATAAAATTGCCGAAAGGTTGAAAAAGCGATAAGCGGTCACCTTCTTTGCCGAAAGAAGGTGATTTTTGTTTTTTTCCGTCAATAATGGAGAAAGACGGAGAAAAAAGTCAACTATTTCTTTGCCGCAAGAAACGGCGTATAATAGATGTATGTTGGAGACGGAAGAGGAGGATGCGATGTATTCCGGCGGGCAGCTTGACGAAGAAAAAGTGTTTAAAGATCCGGTGCATCGATACATACATGTTCGCGACAAAGTGATTTGGGATTTGATCGGCACAAAAGAGTTTCAGCGCCTGCGCCGCATCAAGCAGCTCGGCACAACGTATTTGACGTTCCACGGCGCCGAGCACAGCCGATTCAACCATTCGCTCGGCGTTTACGAAATCATCCGCCGCATCATTGACGACGTGTTTGTCGGCCGCGACCATTGGGACCATAGCGAGCGCCTTCTTTGCCTATGCGCGGCGCTGTTGCACGATTTAGGGCACGGCCCGTTTTCCCACTCATTTGAAAAGGTGTTTCGCCTCGACCACGAAGATTTTACGCAGGCCATCATTTTAGGCGATACAGAAGTGAACGCCGCCTTGCGCGAAGTGGGCGACGATTTTCCGCAAAAAGTAGCGGAAGTGATCGCCAAAACGTATCCGAACAAGCTTGTTGTGAGCCTCATTTCGAGCCAAATTGACGCCGACCGGATGGATTATTTGTTGCGCGATGCCTACTACACCGGCGTCAGCTACGGCTATTTTGACATGGAGCGCATTTTGCGCGTCATGCGCCCGCGCGAAGACCAAGTCGTCATCAAACGAAGCGGCATGCATGCGGTCGAGGATTACATCATGAGCCGCTACCAAATGTACTGGCAAGTGTACTTTCATCCCGTGACGCGCAGTGCGGAAGTCATTTTGACGAAAATTTTGCATCGGGCGAAAAAGCTGTACGAGGACGGGTATACGTTTGCGACGAAGCCGACGCACTTTTTATCGTTTTTTGCCGGCCATGTAACGCTTGGCGACTATTTGGCGCTCGATGAAGCCATCATCCTGTTTTACTTTCAGCAATGGCAATATGAGCGAGATCCGATTTTAAGCGACTTATGCCAGCGGTTTGTCCGCCGCCGCCTGTTCAAATATACGGAGTTCCATCCGACAAACGAGCAAATGACAAGGTTGATTGAGCTGCGGGAGCTGTTTAAAAAGGCGTGGATCGATCCGGACTATTACTTGGTCGTCGATTCATCGTCCGATTTGCCGTATGACTTTTACCGGCCGGGCGAGGAAGGCGAGCGCCTGCCGATTTACCTGCTGATGCCAAACGGGGAGCTTCGCGAGCTGTCGCGCGAATCGGTGCTTGTCGACGCCATTTCCGGCAAGCGGCGCACCGACCATAAGCTGTATTTCCCAGCTGATTTCCTGGAAGACTTGTCGACGAAGCGGACAGTGAAGAAAAAGATTATGGAAATTTTAAAGGGTTAGGAGATGACGGAGAGTGCTCACAGAGCATGCGAAAGTGATGAAGGCGTTGGCGGCCGCCGGGGAAATAGCCGGCCGCAAAAAGATGCAAAAAATGATTTACATCGCGAAAAAGCTCGACTTTCCGTTTTACGAGAAGTTCGATTTCCACTTTTACGGACCGTACTCCGAGGAGCTGACGTGCCGCATCGAGGAGCTGTGCGCGCTTGGGTTTTTGCATGAAGTGAAAGAGAAAAAAAGCGGTTATGTGCAATATCGTTATACGCTCACCGAGGCGGGGGAGCAGTTTTTGCGCCATTACGACTGGGACATGCCGGGGCTTGCTGAATGCATGCAGGCGTTGAATGAACAAAACGCCCGCTTTTTGGAGCTTGTGTCCACCGTGCTGTATTTCGAACATTTGCCGAGAGACGAAGTGAAAGCGAAAATTGCGGTGTTAAAAAGCAAACAGCGCTATACGGAAGAAGAAATCGAGGAGGCGTACGCGTACGTTGAGGCGCTGCGCAGCCGGTGTCACAACAAAGCCCGCGTGTAGGCGGGCGGAAGACGTTGTTTCAACGCGTCATTTTCGATCGGCTGGTCAGAGAAGAAAGCTGACCGAAAAGAGTGATGTTCCTTAAACAAAACACCACATATTGTTTTTTAATGATTGTTATGTCTATATAACGGTAATAAGACAAGGTGTCCCGATCCTTTTGGGACACCTTCCTCCTTTTGTTAATGCAGCACAAACGCCAGCTGCAAAAAGAACAGCACGGCAAGCAAACGTCGTCAGGCCGGCGAGAAATTCCGTTTTGCGGCCGGCAGATGGTTGTAGAAAGTGAATCAATATTCGTTTTTGATCCAAAAGGCAACGGGAGCGCTTCATGCGCCCCCGCTCTTGTGTTACTCTGTGTCGCTCAGTCGTTTTCCGGCGATCGCATAATGGTCTTTCGTCATTTCTTCAATGAATACGACAACGCTCTCCCGTTTCGCCCCTGTCGTCTCGACGACGGCGTCCGTCACTTTTTCCACCAGTGCTTTCTTCTGTTCATCCGTGCGGCCGGCGAGCATTTTGATCGTGACATACGGCATCATCATTCCCCCATTTCCTTGTCGAGTGCTGTCGCGCTTATTATACCATGGAACGGTGAAGTTCAGTCCACTTTTGGCGGTAAATCATGTATACTAAGGATAGTGAATACAGGGGAAAAGGAGTTAATCAAGTGGAACACATTTTGCCGTATTCGTTAAGCGAAATTCCGTATGTGCTCTTGACGCTGGCGTTAGCGTTTTCCGTGCATGAGTTCGCTCATGCATATGTCGCCTACAAGTTCGGTGATCCGACGGCGAAAAACGAAGGGCGGTTGACGCTGTCCCCGTTTGCCCATTTGGATTTGCTTGGCACCCTGCTTATTTTTCTCGCGGGGTTTGGCTGGGCGCGCCCGGTGCCGGTCAATCGCTTTTACTTCAAAAATCCGCGCCTTGCCGGCATTCTCGTGTCGGTTGCCGGGCCACTGAGCAATCTCGTGCTTGCCGCGCTTGGATTTGTCATTTGGTACGCGATGATCGACTTCGGCATCATGCGGGCGCTGCCGGATTGGTTTGCCGCTGGATTTGATCTGTTTTTCCAAATTTTTATCAGTTTGAACGCTGTTTTGTTTTTGTTTAATTTATTGCCGTTTCCGCCGCTTGACGGGTATCGTATTATTGAAGACTTGGCGCCGGATGGGCTGCGGGCGAAAATGACGCAATGGGAAAGCTACGGGGCGCTCATTTTTCTCATCCTTGTGCTCACGCCGCTTGACCGATATACGATTGAGCCGGTGTTTCAAGTGGCGCTGCCGTTTGTATTGGAAAATTTGCAGTCGTTGGCCGCCAACTTGTTTACGTAGGAAGGAGGAAACAAGCGGAATGGAGCAAAAAAAGAAAAAAACCATCGGCTTTAATATCATTAAAGACGATCCGACCGACGGGCACCGCGGCTTTGGCGCTGGGGCGTTGAGCTTAGAAAACGTGTCGCCGGTCATCATTGACGTCGAAGCGGGCGAAGCGTTTGTCGATATGGGGGCGATGCATGCGCGCAGCGCCGTTGAGCGCGGCATCAAGTTTTTGCCGGACCGTTCCGCCGTGCCAAACGGCAAGCCGTATTGGATCGTCTGGGTGACGATCGAACGCGGCGAGGACGGTCCGTATTACGCCGGGGTGACGGCGTGCGAAATGACGGTCGACCGTGAGGCGCGCCGCGGCTATAAGTTATTGCCGGAACATGTGAACCGGCTCGATAAATCCCTAAAGCGGCACATTATTGTCGATCATATGGACGCAAAATCAAAACGGGTGCTCGCTGACTTTTTGAAAGGGCACGACATTGGGATGTGGAACCGTTCGAGCGATGAACTGAAAAAAGGGCTCGAAGGCGAATTGTGACGGTTTTGTGAACATATTTGTTCAAGGGCTTGTTCTTGTTTGGAAAAAGGGATAAACTAAATCTACATGTATAACACAGGAAAACTAGGACAAGAAAATCCCCTGCGTATGCACGCAGGGGATTTTCTTTGCTTAAAACCATGGGAACCATTTTTCGAACCAGCTTTTTCCGTCTTCTTTTTTCTTTTTTTTCTTTTCCAAATGGTCGGTGCAATAGTCGGTCGGTTCTGTACCGACGAGATAGTATGTTTTTCGTTTCACTGGACAAGCGTCGGTGGCCAGCTTGCCGTTTTGCGGGTCGATGTAGACGCCGATGACGCCTTTGGTCGGCTTGAACGATTGTTTCGGCTCGCCGGCGAGGCTTTGTTCCATAAAGCGAACCCATATTTGTTTGGCGTATTGCCTTTCGGCAGGACGATCCATCGTTTCTCCGCGATCGTAGCCGGTCCAGACGCCGGCGACCAGCTGCGGGGCGAACCCGATCATCCAACTGTCCGTTTTCGTCGTTCCCGACTTGCCGGCGTACGGACGCGTGATGTCATCGATGATTGACTGCCCGGTGACGGTTGTATAGCCGTTTAACTTCGGGTCGAACATCCCGGTCATTAAATGGGTTGTCACAAACGCGGCGTCGCGGTCGAGCACTTGCCGGCTCTCCGGCTTATGTTCATACAGTACGTTTCCGTTTGCATCCACGACTTTTTGAATAAACACCGGTTCGGTTTGCTTGCCGTAGTTGGCCAGCGTGCTGTATGCGGCCACCATGTCGATCACTTTCACGGGCGAGGTGCCGAGCGCCAACGACGGCACTGCTTTCAATCTGCTTGTAATGCCGAGCGCTTTCGCTGTTTCGACAAGTTTGTCGGCGCCGATGAACTGGAGCGTTTTCACTGCAAAGACGTTATCGGATACAGCGAGCGCCTGAGCGAGCGTGATCGGGCCGTTGGCATAGTAGTCGTTGTAATTATGCGGCGTATACGGCGATCGGCCGCCGTTAAACGTAAATGTCGTCAGTTCGCTGCGCAGTTGGGTCGATGGGGTGAATCCTTGCTCGATCGCCGCGTAATACAAAAACGGCTTAAATGTCGACCCTGGCTGGCGTTCCGCCTGCACGGCCCGGTTGAACGGGCTCTCTTCGTAGTTGCGTCCGCCGATGAGCGCCTTCACTTCTCCGGTGCGTGGATCCATCGCGACAAGCGCTGCTTGAATGGCAGAGTGCGGGTCGATAATGCGATCGATTTGTTCTTCAGCGATCCGCTGCAGACGCCGGTCGAGCGTCGTATAGACGCGCAGTCCCCCAAGCTCAATCGTCCGCTCATCAAGGCCAAGCTTTGTGCGCAGCTGCTGTTTGACGACATCTTGAAAATATGGGGCGATCGGCTGTTCTTGTTGGCGGTGCCGGACGTAGACGAGCTTGTCGCGGTACGCCTGCTCCGCTTCTTTGCGGCTGATGTAGCCGGCTTCCGCCATGGAGGTCAGCACGATTTTTTGCCGCGCTTTCGCCCGCTGTTCATTGACAAACGGCGAGTAGTAATACGGCCCTTTCGGAATGCCGGCGAGCATCGCTGCCTCGCTGAGCGTCAGCTCCCTCGCGTGCTTGCCGAAATAGTAGCGAGCCGCTGCTTCAATGCCGTAGGCCCCATGGCCGTAGTAAATCGTGTTTAAATAGCCTTCCAAAATTTGATCTTTGCTGTAGTTGGCTTCAAGCCGGATGGTGTACAACGCTTCCTGGATTTTTCGCGACCACGTTTTTTCATGCGTCAAAAACAAGTTGCGTGCATATTGCTGGGTGATCGTGCTCGCCCCTTCGACTTTTGCCATCGCCTCTACATTCGCAATGATTGCGGCGGCGATTCGCTTCAAATCAAACCCGTGATGTTCGTAAAACTTCCGGTCTTCAACGGCGATCGTTGCTTCGATGACGTGCGGGGACATGTCTTTGAGCCGAACCCAATAGCGTTTTTGCCCATGGTCGCTTTCCCCGATTTTGCTGCCATCAGCGGCATAAAAAATCGTCGTCTGCGGCACGGCGACCGGCGGTGCGCCTTCGATTTTCGCGAACAGCACAAAGCTCCCGAGAGCGGCGAAGGCAAAGATGGCGAGAAAAAGGCCGATAAAGACGGCGGCGCGCACATATTTCCACGTGCCGCGAAAACGGCTGCCTGGGATCGGTTCCATTGCGCATCACCTCAACGGTTTTGGCGTTGTTTCAGACATGCGGGCGGACGCCCGGCCGAATGCGCCGCCTTGCTTTTGTCAAGGCTTCGCCAGCGAGGTTTTCCGCTTTTTCTTACCAGTATGAAAAAAAATTTTTTATTTTAAACTTGTTCCTCTTGCATTTTTGCTAGATTGCTCTATACTTTTTCATGTTTAGTTTTTCGTTGTCTAAGGAAAACTTGTATAGTAAGCAACGCTCGGAGAAAGGATGTTACCGATGGAACTTTGGTTCACCGAAAAGCAAACGGAGCATTTTGGCATCACCGCACGCATCATCCGCACTTTACATACAGAACAAACGCCGTTCCAAAAACTTGATATGGTGGAAACGGCGGAGTTTGGCAACATGCTTTTGCTCGACGGCATGGTCATGACGACGCAAAAAGACGAGTTCGTCTATCATGAAATGGTCGCCCACGTGCCGTTGTTCACCCACCCCAATCCGGAAAACGTGCTTGTCGTCGGCGGCGGCGACGGCGGCGTCATTCGTGAAGTGCTGAAGCACCCAAGCGTCAAAAAAGCGACGCTTGTCGAAATCGACGGCAAAGTGATCGAGTGCTCGAAAACCTACTTGCCGGAGATTGCCGGCAAACTCGATGATCCGCGCGTCGAAGTGAAAGTCGATGACGGGTTTATGCATATCGCCAAAAGCGAAAACGAGTATGACGTCATTATGGTTGACTCGACCGAACCGGTCGGTCCGGCGGTCAACTTGTTCACAAAAGGGTTTTACGCCGGCATCGCCAACGCGTTGAAGGAAGACGGCATTTTCGTCGCCCAAACGGACAATCCGTGGTTTAAAGCGGATTTGATCCGCAACGTTTATCGCGACGTGAAGGAAATGTTCCCGATCACCCGTTTGTATACGGCGAACATTCCGACATATCCGAGCGGGCTCTGGACGTTTACGCTCGGCTCGAAAAAATACGACCCGCTGGCGGTCAGCGATGACCGGTTCCATGACATTGATACGAAGTATTACACGAAAGAGTTGCATAAGGCGTGTTTTGTCTTGCCGAAATTTGTCGCGGATTTAACGAAATAAGGGGGCGCAGGCGATGCGATTTGATGAAGCCTATTCGGGCAACGTGTTTATCGGCAGCCACTCAAACTTTGAAGAAAGTGAAGCGGTCATTTACGGGATGCCGATGGACTGGACGGTCAGCTACCGGCCTGGCTCGCGGTTCGGCCCAGCTCGCATCCGCGAAGTGTCGATCGGTCTTGAGGAGTACAGCCCATATTTGGACCGCGAACTCAAAGACATCCGCTACTTTGACGCTGGGGACATTCCGCTTCCATTTGGCAATGCGGCCCGCAGTTTGGAGCTGATTGAACAGTTCGTGAAAAAGGTGCTTGACGCCGGCAAGTTCCCGCTCGGCCTCGGCGGGGAGCATCTCGTTTCCTGGCCGGTCATCAAAGCGGTGTATGCGAAATATCCGGATTTGGCGGTCATTCATATGGACGCTCATACGGACTTGCGCGAACATTACGAAGGCGAGCCGCTGTCGCACGCGACGCCGATCCGCAAAGTCGCTGACCTGATCGGTCCGACGAATGTCTTTTCGTTCGGCATCCGTTCCGGCATGAAGGAAGAGTTTGAATGGGCGAAAGAAAACGGCATGTACATTGCCAAGTTTGAGGTGCTTGAACCGCTCCGCTCGGTGCTGCCGAAGCTTGCCGGCCGTCCGGTGTATGTGACGATCGACATCGATGTGCTCGACCCGGCCCATGCCCCAGGCACCGGGACGGTGGACGCCGGCGGCATTACGTCAAAAGAGTTGCTTTCGGCCATTCATGAGATCGCCCGCTCCGACGTGCGAGTCGTTGGCGCCGATTTGGTGGAAGTCGCGCCGATTTACGACCATTCCGAACAGACAGCCAATACGGCGAGCAAGCTTGTGAGGGAAATGCTGCTCGGCTGGGTGGCGAAGTGAATAAGACGGGGAAAAAGCGCCTGAATCGCGATGTTGCGAAGGCGCTTTTTTGTGAGAAACACAGGACTAGGAATGCAGAAATGAATATGTCCGTACATCATCATAAAACAGTATGCCAAGAAGAAATAGAGGGCGTCCAATCAGTCGGTGTTTCGTCGATTGGACGCCCTTTCCTAATTAATAAAACACTGACCACCCTGCATTCCCCGCCGTTTGATTATGAAATGCAGCCGTCTTTTCGGCATATCCGTTTTTTCTTCCCTATCGAAGCCGCCTCTGCCCCTTGAATCGGTTGAAGCAGTTCCTTATAATTAAACTTATGACTGTTTGTTCGTAAAGGTGTGTCTGCGAGATGAAGGAAACAAACGGCATTCCGGTGCGCCTTCGCCAAGTCACGGTCATCCGCGACGGCCCACGCCGAGAGACGGTTGTGCTTGAAGCGGATGGCATGTATTACATAAAAGGGGAAACTGTGTATTTGCAGTTTGCCGAGGAAAACGAACTTGGACGGGTGAAAACAACCGTGAAAATGGCGCCTGATGAGGTGACCGTCCTTCGTTCTGGAGCGGTTGAGATGAGACAAACGTTCCGCCGTCGCCAGGAAACGCCGGGCCATTATGGGACAGCGTTTGGACGATGGGCGCTGGCGGCCAAAACGAGCGCCATGGAGTTTCACTATGATGAACAGCGGAAAAAGGGGCGGCTCTTTCTTTCTTATGAACTGACGCTAGGCGATGAGCGAAGCGGACGCCATACGTTGACGTTGACATTTAAGGGGGTATAAGCGGTGAACATTGTCGGACAAATCAAGGAAAAGATGAAAGAAGAAATCCGCCAGGCGGCGGTAAGAGCAGGACTGGCTTCAGCCGACGAACTGCCGGAAGTGTTGCTTGAGGTGCCGCGCGACAAAGCGCATGGCGACTACTCAACGAACATCGCCATGCAGCTCGCCCGCATCGCGAAAAAACCGCCGCGGGCGATCGCCGAAGCCATCGTCGGGCAGCTTGACAGCGAACGCATGTCGGTTGCCCGCATTGAGATCGCCGGGCCAGGGTTTATCAACTTTTACATGGACAACCGCTATTTGACGGCGGTCGTGCCCGCGATTTTGCAGGCGGGACAAGCGTATGGCGAATCGAACGTCGGCAACGGGGAAAAAGTGCAAGTCGAGTTCGTCTCGGCCAATCCAACCGGAGACCTGCATTTAGGCCATGCCCGCGGCGCCGCGGTCGGCGATTCGCTTTGCAACATTTTGGCGAAAGCCGGGTTTGACGTGACGCGCGAATATTACATTAATGACGCCGGCAAGCAAATTTACAATTTAGCGAAATCGGTCGAAGCCCGTTATTTTCAGGCGCTTGGTGTTGATATGCCGTTGCCGGAGGACGGCTATTACGGTGACGATATCGTGGAAATCGGCAAAAAGCTTGCCGAAGAGTACGGCGATCGGTTTGTCGAAATGGAGGAAGACGAGCGGCTTGCCTTTTTCCGCGAGTACGGCCTTCGCTATGAGCTTGAGAAAATCAAGAAAGACTTGGCCGACTTCCGTGTGCCGTTTGACGTCTGGTATTCGGAAACATCGTTGTATGAAAGCGGAAAAATCGACGAAGCGCTTTCCACTTTGCGCGAGCGCGGCTACATTTACGAGCAGGACGGGGCGACATGGTTCCGTTCGACGGCGTTTGGGGACGATAAAGACCGCGTCTTAATTAAGCAGGACGGCACATATACGTACTTGCTTCCGGACATCGCCTACCATCAAGACAAGCTGCGGCGCGGGTTCAAAAAGCTCATCAACATTTGGGGAGCCGACCACCACGGCTACATTCCGCGCATGAAGGCGGCGATCGCGGCGCTCGGCTACGATTCGGAGGCGCTTGAAGTGGAAATCATTCAAATGGTGAACCTATACCAAAACGGTGAGCGCGTCAAAATGAGCAAGCGCACCGGCAAGGCGGTGACGATGCGCGAGCTCATGGAAGAAGTCGGCGTCGACGCCGTTCGCTATTTCTTTGCGATGCGCTCGGGCGATACGCATTTGGATTTTGACATGGACTTGGCCGTGTCGCAGTCGAATGAAAACCCGGTTTACTACGTCCAATACGCGCACGCCCGCGTTTCGAGCATTCTTCGCCAAGCGGAGGAACAACACATTTCCTATGACGGCGACTTGGCGCTTGGCCATCTTGTGGAAACGGAAAAGGAAATCGAGCTGCTCAAAGTGCTCGGCGATTTCCCCGATGTCGTCGCCGAGGCGGCGCTCAAGCGGATGCCGCATCGCGTCACCGCCTATGCATTCGATTTGGCTTCCGCGCTCCATAGCTTTTATAACGCGGAAAAAGTGCTTGATTTGGACAACATCGAAAAAACAAAAGCCCGCCTCGCGCTTGTCAAGGCGGTGCAAATTACGCTGCAAAATGCGTTAGCGCTCATTGGCGTTTCAGCGCCGGAACAAATGTAAACGAACGAGGGGGCATCAAAGAGAGCGCCCCCTCTTTTTTGGGCATTCTAAAGAAAAATGAGAGTGGAGGACGAATCTCATGAAGGAAATCGTGCTGTCGCTTCTGACAGGCATGATCGTAGGTTTTTTGTTCACGCTGTTCCGCCTGCCGATTCCCGCTCCCCCGGCGTTGGCCGGCATCGCCGGCATCGTCGGGGTGTATCTCGGCATGCGGTTGTTTCAATGGTTCACGATGTTTTGGAAGTAAGCACTTGCATGATCAAACAGGTAACAAAACCCGGTTGGCGCCGTTTTGGCAGCATCAAGCCGCCGGAAGCGCCAGCCGGGTTTTTTGCTTCTTCTGTTGTTTGAGAGGGAAATGGAACTTCGGACCGGTCAAAGCCAGGCAGAGATAAGCTGGGAAATCGACTGTTTGCCGCGGTCAAGAAGCGAACGTTTTTGCCAAAAGTCGACCGTCAGCGGCTCGGCGCGCAACAAATCGCGCTCGATCGCCCGTTTGACGAGGCGGGTAAACGCGCAGTCAAACACATAGCAGTTGATTTCGCCGTTCAAAAACAAGCTGCGCCGATCGAAATTCGCTGTGCCGACGTCGCACCACTCCTCATCGATGACGAGCGTTTTGGCATGGTAAAATCCTTGGTAAAAGCGGTAAATGCGCGCGCCGGCTTTCAAGAGTCGATAAAAGTACGGATAGGCAGCCTCTTTGACAAATAAATGGTCCGCCTTCAGCGGCACAAGGACGGTCACACGCACCCCGCGCCGAAGCGCTTCCATCAGCTCGTGAAACAGTGGCCGGCTTGGGATGAAGTATGGGCTGCCGATCATAATTTCTTTTTTCGCCTGGCGGATGACCTTGATAAACTGTTCTTCAAGGGCAGCGCCGTTGGTGGCGACGAGCTGATGGCGAATGGCGCCGGCCGGAAGCGGCGGGAAGTAGCGATGTTTGTCAGGCACCGTCCGGCCCGTTGCTTCTTCCCAGTCGTGCAAAAACTGTTCTTGCAAGTCGTGAACCCCTTCGCCGTTCACTTTTAAGTGGTAATCGCGCCATTCGCCGAAGTTGGCGTCTTTTCCGTTGTATTCGCGGCCGATGTTAAAGCCGCCGATGTAGCCGACCCGCCCGTCGATGACCGTAATTTTCCGATGGTTGCGGCGGTTGAGGTGGTAAATGAAAAACGGAAAGCGCGGCTTTCGGGCATAGGCGAACTCCACCCCGCTTTCCTCGAGCGAACGGATGAGCGCTTTCGGCAGTCCAAAGCTGCCGACCCAATCGGTCAACACTCGCACTTTCACGCCGGCAGCTGCTTTTTCCTTTAAAATTTGGAAAAATGGCGCGCTCGTTTCGTCATTTTTTATAATGTAAAACAAGACGTGAATATGATCGCGGGCGCGGCCTAGTTCAGCGAAGTAATCAGAAAATAAATGCCTGCCGTTGATATAGAGAGAAATATCGCTTCTCCGCTCCGGGTAGACGACTTTTTTGCGCCCATTGCGGAAGATGAACTGTCCAAGCTTGTCATCAAGATAAACGAGCAGCAATACGATGGCAATAAAGGAAATGGCGACCATATCTTCTCCTCCTGTGTCGATTCGGTATTTATTAATGTGCCCGAGAACGCGCAAAACGTTTCAAATTGCCTTTATCGTGAACGTACCCAAACTCCAAATGAATAAAATTTCCATATTGATGAATTTTTTGGCTCTTCAGGTTCAACATCAAAAGATGTGCTTGACTTTTAAAGATAAACATCATAGCAATGTTGCTCAAAGAGAAGTGTGGTATAAAAAGGAAAAAAGCTGTTTTGGCTTTCTTTATCATGATCGTCTTTCTTTGTCAAGTACACTTTGTGGTGAAGATCCGCTCTTCACCCAAAGTTGTACTTGACTGTTTCAGAACACACCTTTCTTACGCCTGTAAGGAGGAAATTAGTAAATCGACATTTTGGATGCATAGTGGCTCAAGGAAACGTCTCGCTTGTCAAGTGCACATTGTGGTGATGAACCGAATATTTTTCGTCATGGAAGTCTATAGAGGGCTGAACAAATCGATGATTCCCCGGCGATTGCTCCGTTGCAAAGGAAAAGTTTTCGCGGCTCGGATGAAAAAGGCTATTGACTGAATGCTCATTCATTTGTACAATAGACATAAAGCGAATTCTGAAAATTTCTTTTGTTATGGCAACACATTCGCTCGAAAAGCGGAGGGAAGGGGAGAGAAGATGAATGCCTTGTTGGTGGTGAACTGGCTCGCGTTTTTGTTTGTAACCGCTTACGCAATCTACTTGTTTGCGTATGTCGTAAAAACGCGGGCGATATACATCAAACTCGGCAAAAAAGTCGAGTTTGACCACAAAATAAAGGAGCGGCTGCGAAACATCTGGGTCAACGTGTTCGGCCAGAAAAAGCTGCTTAAGGACAAAAAAAGCGGACTGATCCACGTCGTCTTTTTCTATGGCTTTATTCTTGTCCAATTTGGCGCGATTGATTTCATCATCAAAGGGCTTGCGCCGGGGGCGCATTTGCCGCTTGGGCCGCTGTATGCGGGATTTACGTTTTTCCAAGAAATCGTCACCTTGCTCATTTTGATCGCGGTGCTCGCCGCCTTTTACCGCCGTTATATTGAAAAGCTTGTCCGTTTAAAGCGTGACTTCAAAGCTGGGCTTGTCCTCATCTTTATCGCCGGACTCATGCTGTCGGTGTTGTTCGGCAACGGGATGAGCATCATTTGGCACGGCGAAGAAGCGGGATGGAGCGAGCCGGTCGCCTCGCTCATCGCTGCCATGTTTTCATGGGTCGGCGAAACCGGAGCGGCGGTGCTCTTCTTTATCGCTTGGTGGGTGCATCTGTTGATTTTGCTGACGTTCCTTGTGTACGTGCCGCAATCGAAGCATGCCCATTTGATCGCTGCGCCGATCAACGTCTTTTTCAGCCGATTGACGCGGCCGAAGCTTGCGCCGATCAACTTTGAAGACGAGGGGCAAGAGTCGTTTGGCGTCGGCAAAATTGAAGATTTTACGCAAAAGCAGCTGATCGACTTGTACGCCTGTGTCGAGTGCGGCCGTTGCACAAGCATGTGTCCGGCGACCGGGACAGGGAAAATGTTGTCTCCGATGGACTTGATTTTAAAACTGCGCGACCATTTGACGGAAAAAGGGGCGGTGGTCACGTCCCGCGCGCCATGGGTGCCAGCGTTCGCTTTCAAAAACACAAGGGGCAATCAGCTCGCGTTCGCCGCGGCGTCGGAGCAGGCGGCGGCGATCGAAATGCCGAGCCTCATTGGCGATGTCATCACCGAAGAAGAGATTTGGGCCTGTACGACGTGCCGCAACTGTGAGGATCAATGTCCGGTCATGAATGAGCACGTTGATAAGATCATCGATTTGCGCCGCTACCTTGTCTTGACGGAAGGGAGAATGAATCCGGATGCGCAGCGGGCGATGACGAACATCGAGCGCCAAGGCAATCCGTGGGGCTTGAACCGAAAAGAACGGGAAAACTGGCGCGAGCTGCGCGATGATGTGCATGTGCCGACCGTCAAAGAAGCGGCGAAAGCGGGCGAAGAGATCGAGTACTTGTTCTGGGTCGGCTCGATGGGGTCGTATGACAGCCGGAGCCAAAAAATCGCCCTCGCTTTTGCCAAACTGCTGAACGAAGCGGGCGTCAAGTTTGCGATTTTAGGCAACAAGGAGAAAAACTCGGGCGATACGCCGCGCCGGTTAGGGAATGAATTTTTATTCCAAGAGTTGGCGACGAACAACATCGCTGAGTTTGAAAAAGCGGGCGTCAAGAAAATCGTGACGATCGACCCGCACGCCTACAACACGTTCAAAAACGAATACCCGGATTTTGGGTTCGAGGCGGAAGTGTATCATCATACCGAGCTGCTCGCCAAGCTCATCGAAGAAGGGCGGCTCGTGCCGAAACATCCGGTGAATGAACGCATTACGTTCCATGACTCGTGCTACTTAGGACGCTACAATGATGTCTATGACGCCCCAAGGAAAATTTTGCGCGCCATCCCGGGCGTCGAGCTTGTCGAAATGGAGCGCAACCGCGAACGCGGCATGTGCTGCGGCGCCGGCGGCGGCCTCATGTGGATGGAGGAGACGACCGGCAACCGGATCAACGTCGCCCGTACGGAGCAAGCGCTCGCCGTCAACCCGACGGTCATCAGCTCCGGCTGTCCGTACTGCTTGACCATGTTGACCGATGGAACGAAAGCCAAGGAAGTGGAAGACCGCGTCTCCACGTACGATGTTGCCGAACTGTTGGCGAAATCGGTGTTCGGGGAAGAAAAAGAGGAAGCCGCATCGTAAAAATAGTTGCGCAGACAATTTTTATTTTTTAAAATAGTGAATAAGAGCAGAGGAGAGGGTGTACCGTTGTACACCTTCTCTTTCGCACCGCTATCGAGCGAGCGTTCAGTCTGTGTTTTGTAATCGCTTTCTTATTCAACGAGAAGGGGAGAGGAAGATGGGCAAAACGGTGATTGTCAGTGGGGCGCGCACCCCGTTCGGAAAATTGGGCGGTTCTTTGCAAGCGTTGTCAGCATCAGAACTCGGCGGCATTGCCGTGAAAGAAGCGCTTGCCCGCGCGGACGTGAGCGCAGAACAAGTCGATCATGTCATTTTAGGCACGGTTCTGCAAGGGGGGCAAGGGCAGCTCCCGTCACGGCAGGCGATGCGCCATGCCGGCATTCCTTGGCATGTTCGCACCGAGACGGTCAATAAAGTATGCGCATCGGGCATGCGCGCCGTGACGCTCGCGGATCAGCTCATCCGCTTAGGCGAAGCCGATGTCGTCGTCGCGGGCGGCATGGAGTCGATGAGCAACGCTCCGTATGTGTTGCCGAAAGCCCGATGGGGGCTGCGAATGGGCGACAGCACGGTGAAAGATTTAATGGTGTATGACGGCCTTACTTGCAGCTTTACGGGTGTTCATATGGGCGTTTATGGCGGGAATACAGCGCGTGAACTTGGCATTACACGCGAGGCGCAGGATGAGTGGGCGTACCGCAGCCATATGCGCGCCATTGCCGCCATCGAAGCCGGCCGGCTCGCGGAAGAGATCGTTCCGGTGACGATTCCGCAGCGCAAAGGGGAGCCGCTTGTCGTCGAACGCGACGAGGCGCCGCGCAAAGACACGTCGCTTGAAGCATTGGCGAAACTGCCGCCGGTGTTTGACCCGGAAGGGACAATCACCGCCGGCAACGCCCCGGGCGTCAACGACGGCGCCGCCGCGCTTGTTTTGATGAGCGAGGAGTGCGCCGCCAAAGAGGGGCTCAAGCCGCTTGCGACGGTCGTCGCCCACACCGCCATCGCCGTCGAGGCGAAAGATTTCCCGAAAACGCCGGGACTTGTCATCAATGAGCTGCTCCGCAAAACAGGAAAAACGGTCCACGACATTGCCTTGTTTGAAGTGAACGAAGCGTTTGCCGCTGTCGCATTGGCGGCCATTCAAATCGCCGGGCTTGACCCGGAAAAAGTAAACGTCAACGGCGGCGCCGTCGCCCTCGGCCATCCGATCGGCGCGAGCGGGGCGCGCATCATCCTCACGCTCATTTATGAGCTGAAACGCCGCGGCGGCGGCCTCGGCATCGCCGCCATCTGCAGCGGTGGCGGCCAAGGCGATGCCATCTTGGTCGAGGTATAACGAGCGGGGCGGCGGGCATGCGGCATTCTGCCGTCCGCCTTCCCGCGTTGCGCCAAGGCATAGGACGCGGCGTGTCCACGTTTGCCTCAAGCGTTGCGTCATGAGGCATCGCGCCATGGCGCGGCACGTTGTTCATTGCCACAACAGCCGTCGCATCAACGGTTGACAGCAAGGGGTTGTTGTGATGACGATGCAAAGACCGGTTGCCGTTGGTTGCTGGCGGCAGTGAGGCATATGAGTTTGAGCGCGGAACAGGAAACGCAAAGCGGACGATAGGGGGAACAGAAGATGGATGTGAAAACAATCATGGTCGTCGGCGCCGGACAGATGGGGTCAGGAATCGCTCAAGTGTGCGCCGTCGCCGGCTATCAAGTGTTTTTGTACGACATTAGCGAGGCACAGTTGGACAAAGGAATCGCCAACATCGAAAAAGGGCTCGCCCGCCAAGTGGAAAAAGGAAAAATGACAGCGGCGGACAAAGACGCAGCGCTCGTGCGGCTTGCCCGCTCGACCGACTTGCATGCCGCCGCTGAAGCGGATCTTGTCATTGAAGCGGTCGTCGAAAACATGGACGTGAAAACAAAGCTGTTCGCCGAGCTCGATGCGCTCGCCCGCCCGGAGACGATTTTAGCGTCGAACACGTCGTCGCTGCCGATTACGGAAATTGCCGCTACAACGAAACGGCCAGAGAAAGTGATCGGCATGCACTTTATGAACCCGGTGCCGGTGATGAAGCTCGTCGAAATTATCCGCGGTTTGGCGACGGCTGATGACGTGTATGAAACGATCGAAGCCGTGGCCCGCAAGCTCGGCAAAGTGCCGGTCGAAGTGAACGACTTTCCGGGCTTTATTTCGAACCGCGTCCTCATGCCGATGATCAACGAAGCGATTTATGCCTTGTACGAAGGGGTGGCGACCAAAGAAGCCATCGATGAAGTGATGAAGCTCGGCATGAACCATCCGATGGGTCCGCTGACGCTCGCTGATTTTATCGGGCTCGATACGTGCTTATACATTATGGAAACGCTTCATGAGGGGTTCGGGGATGACAAATACCGCCCATGCCCGCTCTTGCGCAAATATGTGAAAGCCGGCTGGCTCGGCCGCAAGACAGGCCGCGGATTTTACACGTATGAATAAACCGCTTGGCGTCGCTCCAGGACAATGCCGAAGCGTGCTGCAATGTGCGGGGGCGGCGCCCGCTATGCTGTCTGCCGACCGTAACGCCGCACGTTGGGTGCATGCGGGAACGCTGTTTTACGGCCTATAATAAGGCAAATCTATAGAATCGTTCAGCTGCCTGCTGGCTGCCCCATGGAGCGGAGAAGCGCCTGAAAACACCATTGTGTCAGCGACATCGGAAGGAGGCCATTTCATGGAATTTCGCTTCAACGAAGAGCAGGAAATGATGCGGCAAATGGTGCGCGAGTTCGCCGCGGCGGAGATTGCCCCATTTGTCGAGCGTATGGAACAAGGAGAGTTTCCGCGCCCGATTTTAGCGAAAATGGCGGAACTCGGTCTCATGGGCATCACCGTGCCCGAACAATACGGCGGCGCGGGTATGGACTTTGTTTCGTACATCATCGCCATTCATGAAATTTCGAAAGTGAGTCCGACCGTCGGTGTCATCTTATCAGTGCATACGTCGGTCGGCACGAATCCGATCTTGTATTTCGGCACTGAAGAGCAGAAACAAAAATACGTGACAAAGCTCGCCCGAGGTGAGTACTTGGGGGCGTTTTGCCTTACTGAACCGAGCGCCGGCTCGGACGCAAAAAGCTTGAAGACAAAAGCGGTGCGCCGCGGCGATCGCTATATCTTGAACGGATCGAAAATTTTCATCACCAACGGCGGAGAGGCGGATACGTACATCGTCTTCGCCCGCACGAATCTGGAAGAAGCCGGAAGCCGCGGCATTTCCGCGTTTATTGTGGAAAAAGGGACGCCGGGGATGTCGATCGGCAAAGATGAGAAGAAGATGGGGCTGCATGGGTCGCGAACGGTGACCATTACGTTTGAAGATGCCGAAGTGCCGGCGGAAAATTTGCTCGGTCAAGAAGGAGAAGGATTTAAAATCGCAATGGCCAACCTTGACGTCGGTCGGATCGGTATTGCTGCCCAAGCGCTCGGCATCGCGGAGGCGGCAGTCGAACATGCAGTCGCCTACGCGAAAGAGCGGGTGCAGTTTGGCAAACCGATCATCGAGCAGCAAGGCGTCGCTTTCAAGCTTGCCGATATGGCAACGGCGGCTGAAGCGGCGAAATGGCTCGTCTATCGCGCCGCTTGGCTGCGCGCGCAAGGGCTGCCGTGCGGAAAAGAGGCGTCGATGGCGAAGCTCTTCGCTTCACAAACCGCGATGGACAATGCCATCGAGGCGGTGCAAATTTTCGGCGGCAACGGCTACACGAAAGACTACCCGGTCGAACGATTGTTCCGTGACGCGAAAATTACGCAAATTTACGAAGGAACGAGCGAAATTCAGCGCATCGTTATCAGCAAACATTTGTAGCCAGGCATGTTGATGAACCAATCCGAACCATATAGATGCAACAAAGAAGTTTAACATATCATTGATGGAAAAGTGGTTTGTCCATTTTCGACTGTCGAAGGCAAGCCGACGGCTGTTCTGTTGGAAGGCTGAACAATACCGCCTTCAGGGATCGAGGCATAAACATGGGGCTCTGTCTTTTGCTGCGTTTTGTTGTGCAGCCGGAGCGATCCTATTCTCTTTTCCAAACAATGATTCGTTGTCTGTCTTTGGAAAACGGTGATCACGCTAGCACGGGGGACGAGGATTTCGGATATATAGGAAAACGGGGGAATGACGAGATGAACTTTCGATTGAGCGAAGAACATGAAATGCTGCGAAAAATGGTGCGCGAATTTGCCGAAAACGAAGTAGCGCCGACTGCCGCTGAACGCGACGAAGAAGAGCGGTTTGACCGCGGCATTTTCAACAAAATGGCTGAACTCGGGTTAACAGGCATTCCGTGGCCGGAAGAATACGGCGGCATTGGCGGCGATTATTTAGCCTATGTCATCGCGGTTGAGGAGCTGTCGCGCGTCTGTGCCTCGACCGGGGTGACGCTCTCCGCGCATATATCGCTCGCCAGCTGGCCGATTTACAAGTTCGGCAACGAAGAACAAAAGCGGAAGTATTTGCGCGCCTTAGCGACTGGGGAAAAACTTGGGGCATATGCTCTGTCCGAGCCGGGGGCGGGGTCGGATGTCGCCTCGATGAAAACGCGTGCGGTAAAAGACGGGGATCATTACATTTTAAACGGTTCAAAAGTATGGATCACCAACGGCGGCGAAGCGGAAATTTACGTCGTGTTTGCCGTGACCGATCCGGAAAAGCGGCATAAAGGGATCAGCGCCTTTATCGTGGAAAAAGGAACGCCGGGCTTTTCGTTCGGCAAAAAAGAAAAGAAACTCGGCATTCGTTCGTCGCCGACGACGGAGCTCATTTTTGAAGACTGCCGCATTCCGAAAGAAAACTTGCTCGGTCAAGAAGGAGAAGGGTTTAAAATCGCCATGATGACGCTCGATGGCGGTCGCAACGGCATCGCCGCCCAAGCGGTCGGCATTGCCCAGGGCGCGCTGGATGCGGCGGTGGACTATGCGAAACAGCGCGTCCAGTTCGGCAAACCGATCATCGAGCAGCAAGGGGTCGCCTTCAAGCTCGCTGACATGGCGACGGCCATTGAAGCGGCGCGGCTCTTGACCTATCAAGCGGCATGGTTGGAGTCGAATGGCTTGCCGTACGGCAAAGCATCCGCCATGGCGAAACTGTTTGCCGGCGACACGGCGATGAAAGTGACGGTCGAGGCGGTGCAAATTTTCGGCGGCAACGGCTACACGAAAGACTACCCGGTCGAGCGGTTTATGCGCGACGCGAAGATTACGCAAATTTACGAAGGAACGCAAGAAATCCAGCGCCTTGTCATTTCGCGCATGTTGACACGCAATTAAACATTGCGCGTCAACTCATTCGTGTTGGCGCGCGATTGAGGCATTGTGCGTCATTTCATTTCGATCTGAACGGTGGCTTGGTGCTTTGGGGAAGGGCGCACGGATCGGCATGGGGCGGGTCGCCGCCCCGCCGTCAAATGGGAATGGGGGAGAGACAACGAACATGAAAAAACGGGAAGTGATTGCATCGGTTAAAGACGAAAAGCTCGTGAAAAAACGGCGCAATGAGATGATCAAAGGCGCGATTTCCTTGTTTAAACAAAAAGGTTTCCACCAAACGACGACAAGAGAGATCGCCAAAGCGTCTGGCTTCAGCATCGGCACGTTGTACGAGTACATCCGCAAGAAAGAAGACGTCCTCTATCTCGTGTGCGACCGCATTTACGACGAAGTGCGGGAGCGGACGGAACAAGACATCGGCGCCCACCACGGCACGATCGAAGGGCTGAGGCGCGCCATTGCCCACTATTTCCGCGTTGTTGATGAACTCGATGATGAAGTGCTCGTCATGTACCAAGAAGTGAAAGCGCTAAGCAAAGAATCGCTGCCGTATGTGTTGAATAAAGAACTCGATATGGCGGCCATTTTCGAACATATTTTGCGCGCATGCGTTGAAAACGGGGCGCTGCAGCTTTCTGAAAGCGAAATCCGCCTGTTTGCCCACAACATCGTCGTTCTTGGACAAATGTGGGCGTTCCGCCGTTGGGTGCTTCGAAAAATGTATACACTCGATGAATATATCGAACTGCAAACTGAGTTTTTATTAAAGGGGATTATGGAGAAACAGCGAGTCTAAAAGGGGGAGAGACACAATGGCGCACATTTACCGCCCGAAGCATCACGTCCGCTTTGTGACTGCATCGAGCTTGTTTGACGGCCATGACGCCTCAATCAACATTATGCGCCGCATTTTGCAGGCGAGCGGCGCCGAGGTCATCCATTTGGGCCATAACCGCTCTGTGGAAGAGATTGTAAATGCCGCCATTCAGGAAGATGTGCAAGGGATTGCCGTTTCCTCGTATCAAGGCGGGCATATGGAATTTTTTAAATATATGTACGATCTTCTCCAAGAGCGGGGAGCATCCCACATCCGCATTTACGGCGGCGGGGGCGGCGTCATCATCCCGCGCGAGATCAAAGAGCTGCACGAATACGGCATCGCCCGCATTTTCTCGCCGGAAGACGGACGGCGCCTCGGTTTGCAAGGGATGATCAACGTCATGCTTGAGGAGTGCGATTTTCCGACCGTGACGGCGGTGACCGATGAAGTCGAACGGCTCGCGTCGGGTGATGTGCAGGCGATCGCCCGTCTCATTACGCTGTGCGAATATCGCGCCGAGGGGGAAAACAAAGAGGCGGCCGCGGCGGCGGAAGCGGCCATCGAACAAGTGAAGGCGCTCGAGAAGCGCGTCCCGGTGCTTGGCATCACCGGCACAGGCGGGGCAGGGAAAAGCTCGCTCACCGATGAGCTCGTCCGCCGCTTTTTAAACGAAATTCCGGATATCAAAATCGCGATCTTGTCCGTCGACCCGACGAAGCAAAAAACGGGCGGGGCGCTGTTGGGCGACCGCATCCGGATGAACTCGATCAACTCGCCGCGCGTTTACATGAGAAGCTTGGCGACGCGCCATTCCCGCACGGAACTGTCGCCGGCGATTCGCGACGCCATTTCGGTTGTCAAAGCGGCCGGATTTGATCTTGTCATCATTGAAACGAGCGGGATCGGCCAAGGCGACGCCGCCATTACCGAAGTGTGCGACGTGTCGATGTACGTCATGACAAGCGAGTTCGGCGCGCCGACGCAGCTTGAGAAAATCGACATGATCGATTATGCCGATTTGATTGTCATTAATAAATTCGAGCGCAAAGGGTCAGAAGACGCAAAACGGCAAGTGCAAAAACAATATCAGCGCAGCCATCAGCTGTTTGACCGCGATGTTTCGGAAATGCCGGTGTACGGCACAATCGCCAGCCAGTTTAACGACCCAGGCACGAATACGCTCTTTGTCGCGCTTGTGGAGACGATCAATCAAAAATCAGGAACGAATTGGAGAACAAGCTTGAAAACGGTCGCCAATGTCGAAAAGCATAATGTTATCATTCCGAACGAGCGCCGCTACTATTTGCGCGAAATCGCGGAAACGGTCCGTTCGTACCACCGCCGCGCCGAGCAGCAAGTCGAGGCGGCCCGACGCCTCTTCCAAATCGAAGGGGCCATCGAAGCGGCGAAGGAACGGGGCGAAGCGGAAGACGTCATCCGCGCGCTCGAGACGCTCAAAGCGGATTATGAGGCGAAATTGACGCCGGAATCGAAGCGCATTTTGGCGACATGGGAAGAAACGAAAGCGAAATATGCGGCAAAACAATTTGTCACGAAAGTGCGCGATAAAGAAATCGTGACTGAACTGACGACGAAAACGTTGTCCGGTTTGGACATTCCGAAAGTCGTTTTGCCGAAATTCAAAGACTACGGAGAGATTTTGCGTTGGGTGTATAAAGAAAACGTCCCTGGCTCGTTCCCGTATACGGCCGGCGTCTTCCCGTTCAAGCGCCAAGGGGAGGATCCGAAACGGCAGTTTGCCGGCGAAGGGACGCCGGAGCGCACGAACCGCCGCTTCCATTATTTGTGCAAAGAAGACAAGGCGAAGCGGCTCAGCACGGCGTTTGACTCCGTGACGCTCTATGGCGAAGACCCGGACTACCGGCCGGATATTTTCGGCAAAATCGGGGAAAGCGGCGTCAGCGTCTGCACGTTGGATGACATGAAAAAGCTGTACAAAGGGTTTGATTTGTGCGACCCGCTCACATCCGTGTCGATGACGATCAACGGCCCGGCTCCGATTTTGCTCGCGATGTTTATGAATACGGCGATCGACCAGCAAGTCGAGAAAAAGGAAGCCGAGCTTGGCCGCCCGCTCACGCCGGAAGAATATGAACAAGTGAAAGAATGGACGCTGCAAACGGTGCGCGGCACGGTGCAAGCCGACATTTTAAAAGAAGATCAAGGGCAAAATACGTGCATTTTCTCGACCGACTTCGCCTTAAAAATGATGGGCGACATTCAAGAGTATTTCATCAAGCACCGCGTTCGCAATTACTACTCGGTGTCGATTTCCGGCTACCATATCGCCGAGGCGGGGGCGAACCCGATCACGCAGCTGGCGTTTACGCTTGCGAACGGCTTTACGTATGTCGAGTATTACTTGAGCCGCGGCATGCACATTGACGATTTTGCGCCGAACTTGTCGTTTTTCTTCAGCAACGGCCTCGATCCGGAATATTCGGTCATCGGCCGCGTCGCCCGCCGCATTTGGGCGATTGTCATGCGCGAAAAATACGGCGCCAACGAACGGAGCCAAAAACTGAAATACCATATTCAAACGTCCGGCCGTTCGTTGCACGCCCAAGAAATCGATTTTAACGATATTCGCACGACACTGCAGGCGTTGTTGGCGATTTATGACAACTGCAACTCGCTGCATACGAACGCCTATGATGAAGCGATCACGACACCGACCGAAGAGTCGGTCCGTCGGGCGATGGCGATCCAGCTCATTATTACAAAAGAGTTTGGCTTGACCAAAAACGAAAACCCACTCCAAGGATCGTTCATCATTGAAGAGCTGACCGACTTGGTTGAAGAAGCGGTGCTGCAAGAGTTTGAGCGGTTAAATGACCGCGGCGGCGTGCTCGGTGCAATGGAAATGCAATACCAGCGCGGCAAAATTCAAGATGAATCGCTTTACTACGAAACGAAGAAACATAGCGGCGAACTGCCGATCATCGGCGTCAACACGTTCTTAAACCCGAATCCGCCGTCAGAGGAGGAACTGAACAACATCCAGCTCGCCCGGGCGACGTATGAAGAAAAAGAAACGCAAATCCGCAACTTGCGCGAATTCCAAGAGCGGAACAAAGACAAAGCCGGCCCGGCGCTTGAGCGGTTGAAGCAAGTGGCGACCAGCGGCGGCAACATTTTCGAAGAATTGATGGAAACGGTTAAAACGGCCAGCCTCGGGCAAATCACCCGCGCCTTGTACGAAGTCGGCGGACAATACCGGCGCAATATGTAATTCAAGGGCGTTCCGTTGTTCGCAGCTTTCGATGGACGGCCTCGATCACAATGGATAACGGTCCGTTGAACTTTAGCAGATTGGTAGAATGAGGGGCAGCGACTGTTGGCGTACTGGCCCGCCGGAGGCGAAACGAGAACGGAATGCGGATTGAGCCAAAAGATGAAGACGAATGGGCTTCGTAAGGAAAAGTGGAGCGGTGTGAACAAAGGTGATTGTGACAACGGATATGTCGGAATCGGGAGGAGGGCTGCCCTCGCCGCAGGGTTGCCCTCCTTTGCTTTTTTCGGCAAATGGGTAGCATAAACCCCGACAATTTGTTTATAATGAATGGTATGTATTCCACTTGCATTCATTTGTTTCATTAATATAGAAGGGGAGTGCTGAACTTGAGCCTGCAGCAGCAATACTCGCCGGAGGAATTGCAGGAGATGTCGTTCGTCGAGCTGGCGAACCTCATTTTGCTTGACAAGCGGGAGGCGCTGCCGTTTGATCAACTCGTTCGTGAAGCAGCAGCGCTGGCCGGCATATCGGAAGAAGAGGTGGAGGCGCGGCTGGCCCAATATTACACCGATTTAAACATCGACGGCCGGTTTATTTGCGTTGGGGAAAACGTCTGGGGATTGCGCGCGTGGTATCCGTTTGACCAGACAGAAGACGAAACGGTGACGATCGTCAAGCCGAAGAAGAAGAAAAAAGCGCTTGACGATGAATACGATGAGTTGCTTGAAGATGAAGATCTCGATTACGACGATTTGGATGAATATGATGAGGAAGAGCTCGAGTTGGATGAAGACGAGCTCTTGGAGGATGAAGAATTTGATCTGGACGAAGATGTCGCGTTTGACGATGACATTCTCGGCGATGAAGAGTTTGAGCTGGACGATGCGCCGCTTGATGAAGAGCTTGATCTCGAAGAGCCGGAGGAAGACGAATAACCGCTTGACTTTGCTAGGAGAACCCGGTACAATGTGTGTTGGGCTCTTGAAAACGAACAAATTGATCGCTCCCTTACGTACGGTAAGCGGAGCGTTTTTTATTTGCGCCTTTCGCAAACACTGAAACTGTTACCGCAATTTCGGCAAGGGGGAAGACAAAATGACGAAATACATTTTTGTGACGGGCGGCGTTGTTTCCTCGCTCGGGAAAGGGATTACGGCGGCTTCGCTTGGACGTTTGTTGAAAAACCGCGGGTTGAACGTGACAATCCAAAAGTTTGACCCGTACATTAACGTCGATCCAGGGACGATGAGCCCGTATCAGCACGGCGAGGTGTTCGTCACGGACGACGGTGCAGAGACGGATTTGGATTTAGGGCATTATGAACGGTTCATCGATATTAATTTAAACAAATACAGCAACGTGACGACAGGAAAAATTTATTCCGCCGTCATCCGCAAAGAGCGCCGCGGCGATTACCTAGGCGGCACGGTGCAAGTCATTCCGCACATTACCAACGAAATTAAAGAGCGCGTCTTCCGGGCCGGAAGAGAGACGAACGCCGATGTCGTCATTACGGAGATCGGCGGCACGGTCGGCGATATTGAATCGCTTCCGTTTTTAGAAGCGATCCGCCAAATCAAAAGCGATGTTGGACGCGAAAACGTCATGTACATCCACTGCACGCTCGTGCCGTACATCAAAGCGGCTGGGGAAATGAAAACGAAGCCGACGCAGCACAGCGTGAAAGAATTGCGCAGCCTCGGCATTCAGCCGAACGTGATCGTCGTGCGCACGGAAATGCCGATGCCGCAGGAAATGAAAGAGAAAATCGCCCTCTTTTGCGACATCGATCCGAAAGCGGTCATCGAGGCGCGCGATGCCGACACGCTGTATGCGGTTCCGCTTATGCTTCAAGAACAAAAACTGGACCAAATCGTGTGCGAACATTTGCGCCTCAACTGCGGCGAAGCGGATATGGCCGAATGGAAGGCGCTTGTGGAGAAAGTGCGCAACTTATCGAAAACGACGAAAATCGCTTTGGTCGGCAAATACGTCGAGCTTCCGGACGCGTATATTTCTGTTGTTGAGGCGCTCCGTCATGCGGGGTATGCGTTTGACACCGACATTGATATTCAGTGGATCAATGCTGAGCATGTGACGCGTGACAATGTAGCCGACCTGTTGAAAGAGGCGGACGGCATTTTAGTTCCAGGCGGGTTCGGCGACCGGGGGGTCGAAGGGAAGATTGAGGCGATCCGCTACGCCCGCGAGCAGCGCGTGCCGTTTTTGGGCATTTGCTTAGGAATGCAGCTCGCCTCGATTGAATTTGCTCGCCATGTTGTCGGGTTGTCCGGCGCCCATTCGTCCGAGTTTGACCCGAACACGCCGCATCCGATCATCGACTTGCTTCCGGAGCAGAAGGATGTCGAAGATTTAGGCGGCACGCTCCGCCTCGGCTTGTATCCGTGCAAGCTGCAGGAAGGGACGCTTGCCTACGCCGCCTACGGCGATGAAGTCATTTACGAGCGCCATCGCCATCGGTACGAATTCAACAACCAATACCGGCCGATCATGGAAGAGCACGGCTTCGTCTTTTCCGGCACGAGCCCGGACGGACGGTTGGTTGAAGTGATCGAACTCAAGGATCATCCGTGGTTCGTCGCCGCGCAATTCCATCCGGAATTCACCTCGCGCCCGACGCGGCCGCAGCCGCTGTTCCGCGAGTTTGTCAGAGCGTCGCTGAAAGAGTGACGAAAAAGGGGCTGTCCCAAAAAAGCCGTAGAACGGCCTTTTGGGTTCAGCCCCCTTTCTTTTTTGGATATTTTTCATCTTCTCAAGCACGATGCCCATTGATCAGGCGCCGTTTTTTGGGCGGTTTCTATACCTCTTTGCCTTTGGCCGGTCGTAATGGCGGCTGTTATTCATATTCCGCCAAAATTTCATCGAGCAAAACGCGCAGTCCGTAGTAGATGAATGAAGCGGTGATGATCGTCGGCATGCCGATGCGGCGGCCGTCTTCAGTCGGCACGAGCGGGCGGGAAAGTTTGCTGTCGATAAAGACGGTGGCCATATCGGCCAGCCCGGGTTCATCCTTGACGAGCGCCGCGACGGCCACTGCATCGACGCCGTGCGCCTGCAGCCGTTCGACGAGGCGAATGGCCTCAGAATCGGCGGAAAAGCGGGCAAATAGAAGCGCTCGGTCCGTTTCCTGCCAGTCATCGGTTGCTGTCGGCTCAAGCCGTTTTGCTTTCGGCAGCGGATCGGGGCCAAGAAGCGCGGCGGTGACGACCGCATCGAGTTCACCAATGCCATACAGCCAAATGCGCCCATCACCGATGGCGGCCTGAGCGAGCAGGCGCGCCCCGTCTTCAAGCGCCCATTCTTCGTCAGCGGCGATTTTTTGCAACAATCCGATCGTTTGCGTCGTTAAAATTTTCACGGTTCGGCCTCCCTTCGCCGCTATTATACAAAATCGGCAAACAACAAGAAAAGCAAGCAGGAAATGGGTTTGCCAAATGCGAAACATTAATAGAGAGAAAACAGGGAATAGAGGTGCATAACGGTGGGGAACAAAATTTTAATTGTCGATGACCAATACGGCATCCGCATTTTGCTCAACGAAGTGTTTCAGCGAGAGGGATATGTAACGTATCAGGCCGCCAACGGCATGCAGGCGCTCGAAATCGCCCGCAAACATCACCCGGATCTTGTGCTTCTTGATATGAAAATTCCTGGCATGGACGGCATTGAAATTTTAAAACGGTTGAAAGAGATTGATCGGGATGTTAAGGTGATCATCATGACCGCCTACGGGGAGCTCGATATGATTCAAGAAACGAAAGAGCTCGGGGCGCTGATGCATTTTGCCAAGCCGTTTGATATTGACGATTTGCGCGCTGCCGTCAAAAAACACATGACCGCCTAGACAGCGCCATCGACGAGCGGCTTTCCTTTGGCAAAGAAAGCGCATCGATGGAGATGGATGACGCTGTCGTCTTTAGGAGAATAAAGGGTGGAAATGTTGCCGTTTTGCCGGCAAGTTGGTATGCTTATAACGTAGATGGATTTTGCGCCTGTGGACCCAGTCACCGCCAGGGCGACAAAGACGACGATCAGCTAAGGAGGATGTAACCATGCCGTTAGTATCGATGAAAGAGATGCTCAACGAGGCGTTGCGCGGCAAATACGCGGTCGGTCAATTTAACATTAACAACTTGGAATGGACACAAGCCATTTTAGCGGCGGCCGAAGAGGAAAAATCGCCGGTCATTCTCGGCGTCTCCGAAGGGGCGGCCCGCTATATGAGCGGATTCAAAACGGTCGTCAATATGGTCAAAGGGTTAATGGAAGACATGAACATCACCGTTCCGGTCGCCATCCATCTCGACCATGGATCGAGCTTTGAAAAATGCAAAGCGGCGATTGACGCCGGGTTCACCTCGGTTATGATTGACGCCTCCCACCATCCATTTGAAGAAAACGTCCGCATCACCTCGCAAGTCGTTGAATATGCTCATGCGCGCGGCGTTTCGGTCGAAGCGGAACTCGGCATCGTCGGCGGGCAGGAAGACGACGTCGTCGGAGAAGGGATCATTTACGCCGACCCGAAAGAGTGCGAAGAGCTTGTCAAACGGACAGGCGTCGACTGTCTCGCTCCGGCGCTCGGCTCTGTACACGGCCCGTACAAAGGAGAGCCGAAGCTTGGATTTGCCGAAATGGAGCAAATCCGCGATTTAACCGGCGTTCCGCTTGTGCTCCACGGCGGCACCGGCATTCCGACCGAACAAATTCAACGCGCGATCTCCCTTGGCACATCGAAAATCAACGTCAATACCGAAAACCAAATGGCGTTTACCAAAGTCGTCCGCGAACTGCTCGCGAAAGACCCGAACGTCTATGATCCGCGCAAAATCATCGGCCCGGGCCGCGATGCCATCAAAGCGACGGTCATCGGCAAAATGCGCGAGTTCGGCTCGTCCGGAAAAGCAGCGCGATGAATCGGCTTCGCGGGCGGCGTTTGGCCGCCGCGCGGCTGCCTTTGCGTGTGCAACGAATAACAAGGAGGGTCCAGCATGAAATTTTTTATCGACACCGCCAACTTGGAAGAAATCAAACACGCCCATGAACTCGGCATTTTGGCCGGCGTCACGACCAACCCGAGCCTCGTGGCGAAAGAAAACGTATCGTTCCATGATCGGCTGCGCGAAATTACATCGATCGTTTCTGGTTCGGTCAGTGCTGAAGTCATTTCGACCGATGCCGCTGGCATGATCGCGGAAGGCGAAGAGCTGGCGAAAATCGCCCCGAACATTACGATCAAAGTGCCGATGACGCCGGAAGGCTTAAAAGCAGTCAAGGCGTTCAGCGAAAAAGGGATTCAAACGAACGTGACGCTTGTGTTCACCGCCAACCAGGCGCTCTTGGCCGCACGCGCCGGCGCGACGTACGTCTCTCCGTTCCTCGGCCGCCTCGATGACATCGGCCATAACGGTTTAGAGCTCATTTCCACCATCGCTGAGATTTTCAACATTCATGGCATTGAAACGGAAATCATCGCCGCTTCGATCCGCCATCCGCACCATGTGACGGAAGCGGCGTTGCGCGGGGCGCATATTGCCACGGTTCCGTACAAAGTGCTTATGCAATTGTTCAACCATCCGCTGACCGATCAAGGAATTGAGAAGTTTCTCGCCGACTGGAATCGGCAAAAATGAAAGTAAGCCGTTTGCCTCTTGGGTGAAGCGGGCTCGCTCTGCCGCGTTCAGGCCGGAAGTGATGAGCCCGCCCAGCTTTGCTTTTTCGTCCCAATGGTGAAGCCAACTTCCGAGCAAAGAAGGGAGACGACGATGGATAAAATGAAAATTATCGGCGGAGATCGGCTGCGGGGAACGATCAAAGTGAGCGGTGCGAAAAACAGCGCGGTCGCTTTGATTCCTGCAGCGATTTTGGCCGATTCGCCGGTGACGATCGAGGGCTTGCCGGACATTTCCGACGTGCATATTTTAGGAAGCTTGATCGAAGAAATCGGCGGCTCGTTTTCGTTTGACGGCAAGGAGGCGGTCATCGATCCAACGAATATGGTGTCCATGCCGCTTCCGAATGGGAAGGTGAAAAAGCTGCGCGCCTCCTACTATTTGATGGGGGCGATGCTTGGCCGCTTCAAAAAAGCGGTTGTCGGCTTGCCGGGCGGATGTCATCTCGGTCCGCGCCCGATTGACCAGCATATCAAAGGGTTTGAGGCGCTGGGCGCCACCGTAACGAACGAGCAGGGCGCCATTTATTTGCGCGCCGAGGAGCTGCGCGGAGCCCGCATTTTTTTGGACGTCGTCAGCGTCGGCGCGACGATCAACATCATGCTGGCCGCGGTGCGCGCCAAAGGGCGGACGATTATCGAAAATGCGGCGAAAGAGCCGGAAATCATCGATGTAGCGACATTGCTTTCGAATATGGGCGCGAAAATCAAAGGAGCCGGCACCGATGTGATCCGCATTGACGGCGTCGAAAAATTATCGGGCTGCCGCCATGCCATCATCCCGGATCGGATTGAAGCCGGGACGTACATGATTGCCGCCGCGGCCACCAATGGCGAAGTCATCGTCGACAACGTCATCCCGCAGCACGTCGAATCGCTGACGGCGAAACTGCGTGAGATGGGGGTTCGAGTGGAGACGGGGGAAGATCAAATTCTCGTCTGCGGCACCGATGTTTTGAAAGCGGTTGACGTCAAGACGCTCGTCTATCCCGGCTTCCCAACTGATCTGCAGCAGCCGTTTACCGCGCTGCTGACAAAAGCCAACGGCACAAGCGTCGTCACCGACACGATTTACAGCGCCCGCTTCAAGCATGTCGATGAATTGCGGCGCATGAACGCCAATGTAAAAGTCGAAGGCCGCTCAGCCATCGTCACCGGCCCCGTCAAACTGCAAGGGGCGAAAGTGAAGGCAAGCGATTTGCGCGCCGGGGCGGCGCTTGTCATTGCCGGGCTGATGGCCGAAGGAGTGACGGAGATCACCGGCGTCGAGCATATCGACCGCGGCTACAGCAACCTCGTCGAAAAACTGTGTGACATCGGCGCCACCATTTGGCGCGAAAAAATGACCGATGAAGAAATCGAGCAAGTGAAAAACGCGTAACGTCCAGTCGACAAAGGGGAAGGGGAGAACGACGATGGAACGAAGCTTATCGATGGAACTCGTGCGCGTCACCGAAGCAGCGGCGCTTGCCGCCGCCCGCTGGATGGGGCGCGGGAAAAAGAATGAGGCTGATGACGCCGCGACGTCGGCGATGCGTGACGTGTTTGACACCGTGCCGATGAAAGGCACCGTCGTCATCGGCGAAGGGGAAATGGACGAAGCGCCGATGCTGTATATCGGGGAAAAGCTCGGCAACGGCTATGGCCCGCGCGTCGATGTCGCTGTCGACCCGCTTGAAGGGACGAACATCGTCGCTTCCGGGGGATGGAACGCCTTGGCTGTCGTCGCTGTCGCTGACCACGGCCATCTGCTTCATGCGCCGGACATGTACATGGAGAAAATCGCCGTCGGGCCGGAAGCGGTCGGGATGATTGACATTGAGGCGCCGATCATCGACAATTTAAAGGCGGTGGCAAAGGCGAAAAACAAAGATATTGAAGACGTTGTCGCGGTTGTCCTCAACCGTCCGCGCCATGAGCGTCTCATCCACGAGCTGCGCGAAGCCGGCGCCCGCATTAAGCTTATCAATGACGGCGATGTCGCCGCCGCCATTAACACGGCGTTCGACCATACCGGCGTCGACATTTTGTTTGGCTCGGGCGGCGCGCCGGAAGGAGTACTGGCGGCGGTCGCTTTGAAATGCCTTGGCGGCGAACTGCAAGGGAAGCTGCTGCCACAAAACGACGATGAAGTCGAGAGGTGCAAACAAATGGGCATTGACGTCAACAAAGTGCTCCGCATGGATGATTTGGTGAAAGGAGACGACGCGATTTTTGCCGCCACCGGCGTCACCGACGGCGAGCTGCTGCGCGGCGTGCGGCTGAAAGGAGCGTACGGCCTCACCCACTCCGTCGTCATGCGCGCCAAGTCCGGCACGGTCCGCTTCATCGAAGGGCGGCACAGTTTGAAGAAAAAACCGAACTTAGTCATCAAATGATATCCTGCCATCCGGCCGGGCGCCAAAGCGGCGCCCGGCGCGGAAAACAAAAAAAGATTGATTAAAAAGAGGGAAAAAGGGTAAAATAGTCGTGTTACTTTATGCAAAAATAAGCTCTGCCATTCTACTTCTTTCATTTATCAGCCTTCATCATCTTCGGAATGAATCCCTTCGCCTGTCGAATTGATGACCAATACGTCCGAATACGAACGATGGGAGAATAGGAAAATTTGTAAAGCGTGGTGTCAAGATGGAATTAACGTTAGCAGCATTAGAAAACATGAAATTGAAGGAGCTGTATGAGCTCGCCAGACAATACAAAATTTCATACTACAGCAAGTTGACGAAAAAGGAGCTTATTTTTGCGATTTTGAAAGCGCGTGCCGAACAAGACGGCCTCTTTTTCATGGAAGGCATCCTCGAAATCATTCCGTCGGAAGGATTCGGCTTTTTGCGCCCGATCAACTACTCCCCGAGCTCGGAAGACATTTATATTTCCGCTTCCCAAATCCGCCGTTTTGATTTGCGCAACGGGGATAAAGTATCCGGCAAAGTGCGGCCGCCGAAAGAAAATGAACGCTACTTCGGCTTGCTTCATGTCGAAGCGGTCAACGGTGAAGACCCGGAAGTCGCCAAGGAGCGCGTTCACTTTCCAGCGTTGACGCCGCTTTACCCGAATCGGCAAATGAAGCTGGAGACAACGCCGGACAAGCTGTCGACCCGCATCATCGACTTGATCGCTCCCGTCGGCTTTGGCCAGCGCGGTTTGATCGTCGCGCCGCCGAAAGCTGGCAAGACGATGCTGCTGAAAGAAATCGCCAACAGCATCACCACGAACCACCCGGATGTCGAGCTGATCGTTTTGCTCATTGACGAACGGCCGGAAGAAGTGACCGACATCGAGCGGTCGGTGCAAGGCGACGTCGTCAGCTCGACGTTTGATGAGGTGCCGGAAAACCATATTAAAGTGGCCGAGCTTGTCTTAGAACGGGCGATGCGATTAGTCGAGCATAAGCGCGATGTCGTCATTTTAATGGACAGCATCACCCGCCTCGCCCGGGCGTACAACTTAGTCATTCCGCCGAGCGGGCGCACGCTCTCCGGCGGGATCGACCCGGCGGCGTTCCACCGTCCGAAGCGGTTTTTCGGCGCGGCGCGCAACATCGAAGAAGGCGGCAGCTTGACGATTTTGGCGACCGCCCTCATTGACACTGGATCGCGCATGGATGACGTCATTTACGAGGAATTTAAAGGCACCGGCAATATGGAGCTCCATCTTGACCGCTCGCTCGCCGAGCGCCGCATTTTTCCGGCGATCGACATTCGCCGTTCAGGAACGCGCAAAGAGGAGCTGCTCATCCCGAAAGAACATTTGGAAAAGCTGTGGGCGATCCGCAAAACGATGGCCGATTCCCCCGACTTTATCGAGCGGTTTTTGAACAAATTGCGTCGGACGCAGTCAAACGAAGAGTTTTTCGCCTTGCTCGATCAGGAGTGGAAACAGGGCGGCCCGCTCCGTCTGTAGGCAGTTGGCGGAATTTGCCGCGAATCGCCCGTTGCAAACTGACAGAAAAGCTGTTATAATCTTGACATGTGTGTTTTGGCTAGCGCCTTTTGGTTTGTGCGATCCGTGATTTGCACCGGCCGGGTTCGCTTTACCGGAGCCTCGGCCGTTCCATGCGCTGCGCCTTGCCAAACGGGCGGGCGCGCATAAGCATGAAGCGTTCCATGCTACGAATCACTCTGTTTCGATAAGATACAGGGCGGAAGGAGATGAAAACGATGAAACAAGGCATCCATCCAGAGTACAAAAAAGTCATCGTCCGCTGCGCATGCGGCAACGAATTCGAAAGCGGTTCGGTCAAAGACGAACTGCGCGTGGAGATTTGCTCGGAATGCCATCCGTTCTTCACGGGCAAACAAAAATTTGTTACGGCAGCGGGCCGCGTGGATAAATTCAATAAAAAATACGGCCTTCAGTAACAAGAACGTGACGAAAGCAGGCAAGCGAAACTTGCCTGCTTTTTCGTGAGAGCAGATGGAAGGCCGGTGGCTTATAAGGCTGATCCCGCTGATCGTCGCGATGGCAGACGGCAAGGAGCGGCCGATGGTTTGAGGACAGTGCTATGTGAAAGGAGAGGGCCACGATGTACGTGATGACGCAGTCCGGCTGGCTTGAGGTCATTTGTGGATGTATGTTTTCCGGCAAATCAGAAGAATTGATTCGCCGCGTCCGCCGCGCTCAGTTTGCCAAGCAGGAAGTGAAAGTGTTCAAACCGACGATTGACAATCGTTATAGCGAAGATGCAGTTGTGTCGCACAACGGCAATTCGGTGATCGCCATTCCGGTCGCGACGCCGGCGGAAATGTTCCGCTACATTTCCGCCGCCACCGACGTCGTCGCTATCGATGAAGTACAGTTTTTTTCCGACGACATCATCGATGTGGTGCAAACGCTCGCTGATTGCGGCTGCCGCGTCATCGCCGCGGGGCTCGACCAAGATTTTCGCGGCGAACCGTTTGGCCCCGTGCCGGCGCTGATGGCGATCGCTGAGTCGGTGACAAAGCTGCAGGCGGTTTGCACGGTATGCGGTTCCCCGGCCAGCCGGACGCAGCGGCTCATTAACGGTGCGCCCGCCTCTTATGACGATCCGGTGATTCTCGTCGGCGCCAGTGAAACGTATGAGCCGCGTTGCCGCCATCACCATGAGGTGCTCGGCAAACCGAAAAAGCGATACAACCGCCCGCTTGCTGGACATACGGGTGAGTGATGGTGAGGCGGTCACTGATGTTGTTTGGCCGCTTTCATCGGCCAAGTGGCGAAGCGCCGCCATCGTTGATAGAAACGGCGCATATTCGTATATTTCGCCGACCGAGAAGGGCGGAAGCGGCGCCATCATCCTCGCCCGTCTCGTGCGTCCATTCGCTATGGGAGGAAAAAGCGTTTGGCATGCGGCTCGTTCATCGTTGGTCGTTCGCTCAACTAGGCTGCCCCTTTTGTTCGTTCGCCGCAAAATAGACGAATGATGGCAGAAAGATTTATGGCTTGCCGTGTATCATTGACGGGCGATCATGGACATCCTAACAGCTAAGGAGGCGAAAAAGGATGAGACGCATCTGGCTGTTAGGAATGATCTTCCTGCTTTCGGCCTGTTCGTTGAATCCGGATCATCCGTCCTACCGCCAGCAAAGCGAGGACAAAAACGGCGCGCGGCTGATGACGGACGGGCGGCCGAAGATCGACGCTGACAGAGACTTGTATAACAACTTCGACGATCCGGAAAACGTGCGGCAAAACCCGAATTTTATCAGCTTGACCGAAGGAAGCGAAAACCAGCGCGCCGATACGCGCAAGGCAGCGCAAATCATTGAGCGGTACACCGATTACCACGCCGACTCCATCTGGTTTCATGGCGGCAATATGTATGTGACCGTTGATGCACCGGAAGAGCTGTCTGACGAGGAGCGGCAGCGCGAGGCGCAACGCATCGACAAGCTGCTGACAAAAGCGATCCCGACATACGAAATCATCGTGCGCGTCAACTGAGAGACCCCGCTTGCCAAAAGCGGGGGTTTTTGTTTGGCTTCCTTTCATGCTATAATCTAAAATTAGACTGTGTGGGAAAACAGAGGTGAATGATGTGTTTGATCGGTTGGAAGCTGTGGAGCAACGGTATGAAAAGCTCAATGAACTGTTGATGGACCCCGACGTCATCAATGATCCGAAAAAGCTGCGCGATTATTCGAAAGAGCAGGCGGATTTGGAAGAAACGGTGCAAACGTACCGCGAATACAAATCGGTTCGCGGGCAGCTGGCCGAAGCGAAAGCGATGCTCGAAGAAAAGCTGGAGCCGGAGCTGCGCGAGATGGTGAAAGAAGAGATTGATGAGCTCGAAGAACGGGAAGAGGCGCTCGTTGAAAAGCTGAAAGTGTTGCTTTTGCCGAAAGATCCGAACGATGAGAAAAACGTCATTATGGAAATCCGCGCGGCCGCCGGCGGTGAAGAGGCGGCGCTGTTTGCCGGCGACTTGTACCGGATGTATACGCGCTATGCGGAATCGCAAGGGTGGAAGACGGAAGTGATCGAAGCGAGCCCAACTGGCCTCGGTGGCTATAAAGAAATCATTTTTATCATCAATGGCAAAGGGGCGTATTCAAAGCTGAAGTTTGAAAACGGCGCGCACCGCGTCCAGCGCGTCCCGGAAACGGAGTCAGGCGGGCGCATCCATACGTCGACGGCGACAGTCGCCTGCCTGCCGGAGATGGAAGAAATCGAAGTCGAAATCAATGAAAAAGACATTCGCGTCGACACGTTCGCCTCAAGCGGACCGGGCGGGCAAAGCGTCAACACGACGATGTCGGCCGTGCGCCTCACCCATATTCCGACCGGCATTGTCGTTACATGTCAAGACGAAAAATCGCAAATCAAAAACAAAGAAAAAGCGATGAAAGTATTGCGCGCCCGCATTTACGACAAATACCAGCAAGAAGCGCGCGCTGAATACGACCAAACGCGCAAGCAAGCTGTCGGCACCGGCGATCGTTCTGAACGCATTCGCACGTACAACTTCCCGCAAAACCGCGTCACTGACCACCGCATCGGGCTTACGATCCAAAAGCTTGATCAAGTGCTCGATGGGCATTTGGATGAAATCATCGAGGCGCTCATTTTGGACGACCAAGCGAAAAAATTGGAGCAAGCGAACGATGCGTCGTAACGTACATGAAGTCCTCGCCTGGGCTTCTTCTTTTTTGCGCGCCCATGGAAAAGAGGAGCGGACGGCGGAGTGGCTATTGTGCCACCATTTGGGCACCGATCGGGCCGGACTGTTCGCCCGCTGGCGCGAGCCGGTCGACGAAGCGGTATATGAACGGTTTGCAGCCGCCGTGCGCCGCCATGCGGTGGACCATGTGCCGATTCAATATTTGATCGGCTATGAATCGTTTTACGGCCGGCCGTTTCTCGTCAACCGCCATGTGCTCATCCCGCGCCCGGAAACGGAAGAACTAGTGCTTGGCGTTCTAAAGCGGGTGTCGCGCCTATTTGCTGGTCGGAAGCGGATCGATGTGGTTGACGTCGGCACCGGCAGCGGGGCGATCGCCGTGACATTGGCGCTGGAGAACAAAGCGTTGTCGGTGACCGCAACCGATATTTCGGACGAAGCGCTCGCGGTCGCCCGTGAAAACGCCCGGCGGCTCGGGGCGAACGTTTCGTTTTTGTGCGGCGATTTGCTGCAGCCGATCATTGCCATGGAGCGGACGGTCGATGTCGTCGTTTCCAATCCGCCGTACATTCCAGAGACGGACGCCGCTATGCTTTCCCCGGTTGTCAAACACTATGAGCCGCACACGGCGCTCTTTGGCGGCCGCGACGGGCTCGATTTTTACCGCCGCTTTGCCCGCGAGCTGCCGCTTGTGCTCGGCGCGCCGGCGCTTGCTGCTTTTGAAGTCGGCGCCGGGCAAGGGCAAGCAGTGGCGGCGCTCTTGGCCGCAGCGTTTCCAGAAGCCAAAGTGGAAGTCGATTTTGACCTCAACGGCAAAGACCGGATGGTGTACATGACGCGGCCGAAAAACGGGAAAAAGTGTTAGATTGATAGGTTTAAAAATGAGCGGCGCCGTCCACAATGAAAGGTGAAAGGACGGTGCCGATGATGGTGATCAAAGGAAATGCCATTGCCATATGTTTATATATCATTCTATTAACGACAGGCGTACTCGTCGAGCTGTACGGCCACAAGACGGACGCCGGGGCGAACGCGGCGGTCGCCATCCCCGATGAGGCAATCCGCCTGCGCATTTTAGCCAACAGCGACGCTGATGAAGACCAGCAATTGAAGCGGAAGGTGCGCGACGCGGTCAATGCGCAAATCAACGGCTGGGTGGCCGAACTCACTTCGTTTGAGGAAGCGAAGCGCGTCATTCGCTCTCACCTGCCGGACATCGAGCAGACGGTCGCCCGCGTGTTGCGCGATGAACAAAGCGATCAAACGTACAAAGTGGAGTTTGGCCCGGTTCATTTTCCGACGAAAGTGTACGGCAACTACGTGTATCCAGCTGGCGTCTATAATGCCGTGCTGATCACGCTCGGAGAAGGAAAAGGAGCAAATTGGTGGTGCGTTTTGTTCCCACCACTTTGTTTTCTTGACTTTTCCAACAGCGATGCCGTAATGATGGCGGCGAACCGAACGACTGCCGAAACGAATGAACCGGTGTCGGCTGGGAGCGCCTGGTCGATGGAAGCCGGGTCGAAGCAAAACGGCGATCCGGCCGAAGCGGAAGACAAGGCAGAGCTGAACGACGAGCGGGCCGCCGAACCGAATGAACCGAAAGAGGCGAAGGACGCAACAGTGGAAAACGAAGATCACACCGCTTCTTCTGCCGATCATGGGCAGAGCGAAGGGAAAGCTGATGATCGCGAGTCGTCTTTCGTCGTCAAGGCCGAGCCGGAACAGCCGGTGGAAGTAAAATTTTTCTTCAAAGAGTGGCTCAGCCACCTCATTCCATAAGCATCTATCCACAAATTTATCCACAAAAATAACAAGTTTATTCACAGTTTGTGTATAACTGTGGAAAGGCGCCGGGCGTCGATCTGACGCTTGTAAAAAAAGCCGCCATTTTCAAGGCGAATCACGGCGATGGAGAAGGTGAAACGATTGAAAACGCGTGTTTGGGTTGTGGATAATGTTGTTGATAAACAGCAAGTTTATCCACAGATACGAGAAGCGGTTGAATGGCTGCGGGCCGGGGAAGTCATCGCATTCCCGACGGAAACAGTGTACGGGTTGGGGGCCGATGCGGCCAATACAGCCGCGGTGGAAAAAATTTTCGCCGCCAAAGGGCGGCCGAGCGACAATCCGCTCATCGTTCATGTCGCCAGCATGGCCCAAGCGGAGGCGGTAGCCGCCTCGATCCCGCCGGTGGCGAAAACGTTGATGGAACGATTTTGGCCAGGGCCGCTCACGTTAGTATTGCCAAAACGGGTCGGAGTGGTGTCTGAACGGGTGACGGCCGGGCTGCCGACGGTGGCGGTGCGCATGCCGGATCACCCGCTTGCGCTGGCGTTGATCGAGGCGAGCGGATTGGCGTTGGCCGCCCCGAGCGCGAATCGGTCAGGAAGGCCGAGTCCGACGACGGCGGCGCACGTGCTTGCCGATTTAGATGGGCGGATCGCCGGGGTGATCGACGGCGGACCGACCGGCGTGGGCGTTGAATCGACGGTGCTCGATTGCAGTGGGGACGTGCCGACGATTTTGCGCCCGGGAGGGGTGACGAAAGAGGCGCTCATGGAAGCGATCGGCCGCGTTGAAGAGGCCGCTGTTGTGGACGACGAGGCGGCGCCGAAAGCGCCGGGGATGAAATATACGCATTATGCGCCGAAAGCGCCGCTTTGGATCGTCGCCGGCTCGCCGGCGCTTTTGCAGCGGCTTGTCGATGAAAGCCGGGCGGAAGGGAAAACGGTCGGCGTGTTGACGACCGAGGAAAACCGGGATCAGTATGCGGCCGATGTCGTGCTGCCGTGCGGAACGCGCCAGGCGCTTGAGACGGTCGCGAGCCGGCTGTACGACACGCTGCGCCGGTTTGATGAAACGAACGTCGATCTTATTTACAGCGAGGCGTTTCCGGAAGAAGGAATCGGCGCAGCGATCATGAACCGGCTCCGCAAAGCAGCCGGCGGACGCGCCATCAGCGAACAGCGGAAATGAAGGGATAGCCGTTTGTTATAGGCGCTGTTGTTTCCAAACACTTCACCGGTCCATTGTGGGCCGGTTTTTTTTGTCCGCCTGCCCATGAGCCGGCACCTTGTTGGCCGGCCTCGCTTCTAAACCGTCCTGGACGTGCATATGTTAGCAATAAGGCCGGTCCAGGAGGGAAGAAAACATGGGCGCATTCATCGGCGAAATCATCGCGCTGTCAATGATGGCGCTGGCGCTGGGCATGGACGCGTTTTCAGTCGCGTTGGGAATGGGGCTGTTGCGCCTCCGGCTGCGGCAAATGTTTTATATCGGGTTGACGATCGGCTTGTTTCATATTCTCATGCCGCTTGCTGGCATGGCGGTCGGCCGCTTGCTGTCGCGCGAGTTCGGAAGTGTCGCGACATACGCGGGCGGGGCGCTGCTGTTATGGCTTGGCGGGCAAATGATCATCGCCTCGTTCCGGAGGGGTGACGGCTCGCCGCTGTTTCCGCGTGGGGTGGGGTTGCTTTTTTTTGCGTTCAGCGTCAGCCTAGACAGCTTTTCCGTCGGGCTGAGCCTCGGCATTTTCGGAGCGCGGACGATGGTGACGATTTTGCTGTTTGGTCTGTTCAGCATGGTGCTGACATGGGTCGGCCTCTTTGTCGGCCGCCATTTTCAGCAATGGCTCGGTTCTTACAGCGAAGCGCTCGGCGGCAGTATTTTGCTGGCGTTCGGGCTCAAGCTGCTTTTTCTATAAACGGCGGCAGGCGGTTTTCCTTCAGTGGAAAAAAGCGGACTGCCTGCTTTTTTTGCTCTTTTCCCTATGGTATATTGATGGTAAGTCATTGATTTGTGAAGAGGTGGTTGCATGCCATACCGCATTTTGTTCGTCTGCACAGGCAATACGTGCCGGAGCCCGATGGCGGCTGCATTGTTGGAAAGTAAGCAGCTGCCAGGCGTCGAGGTGAAATCGGCCGGCGTTTTTGCGGCGGAAGGGAGCGAGGCGTCGGTTCACGCCAAGGCGGTGTTGAAGGAAAAAGGAATCGAAGCGGCCCACCGCTCCTCGCAGCTGAAAAAAGAGCATATCGACTGGGCGACGCACGTGCTGGCGATGACATCAGGCCATAGAGAAATGATCGTCGAGCGTTTCCCAGAAGCGAAGGACAAAACGTTTACGTTGAAGCAGTTCGTCTCGGGAACAGACGGCGACATCGCCGATCCGTTCGGCGGGCCGATTGAAGTGTACCGGGCGGCGCGCGATGAGCTGGAGAAGCTCATTGACCGCTTGGCGGAAAAGTTGCAAACAGAACAAAGAGGTTGAGAAGTGAGGGGGAACACAAATGGGGGGAACAAGTCATCGATTCGGTTTGCGCCTGAAGCTAGTCGTCTTTACGACAGCGTTGGCGCTGATCACCTATTCAACGAGCGCCTTTTTCTTGTACGTTTTGTATGATCAGTGGTTCGCCTCATGGAACAAAAGCGTGTTCACGATGATCGTGTTGCTCCTTGGCATCTTTTGGTCCGGAGTGCTTGCCTATTTGGCTGCTGGCTGGATTACAAGGCCGCTGCAACGGCTCGAGGAAGCGGCGGCAAAGGCGACGGAAGGGCATATCGATGAGGATGTTCCGTTGCCCTCTTCCCATGACGAAATTCGCTCGCTGGCTGTCGCGTTCAACCGGATGCTCGGCCATTTGCGCGCAGTCGTCGCCAATGTGGAAGAAAGCGCAGCGCGCACGACGGAAAAGACGGCGGAAATGAGGCAGGCGTCCGAAACAGCGTCAAACCGTGCACGCGATATTGCAGCGACCATTGATGACATTTCCAAAGGGGCGGCGTCTTCGGCCGAGGCGATCCAAGAAGCGGCTGCGGCGGCCGAGGATGTGCTTGCCATCGCAGTGCAAGTAAAAGAAACAGCCGAGCGTGCGGAACAGTCGGTATATGGGATGGCTGAAACGCTGAAGGCAAGCCGCGATATCACCCATTCGCTCATTAGCGGCATCGATCAGCTGGCTGACGATCAAGAACGGTCGCGGGCGGCTGTCAAGCAGCTCGAAGCACACGCCAATCAAATCGGCAACATTACGTTGCTTGTCGCTGACATCGCCGAACAGACGAACTTGCTTGCGCTCAATGCTTCCATTGAGGCAGCCCGTGCCGGCGAGCACGGCCGGGGGTTTGCCGTCGTCGCCGAGGAAGTGCGCAAGCTGGCTGATGAGAGCGCCAAGGCGGTCAAGAAAATCGCGGAACTGGTCGGCAACATTCAAAATGAAGTCGCCCGTGTGGTGGCGCAAATGGACAAGCAGGTGGCCGCCGCAAACGCTGAGGCGGCGAAAGGGGAGCGCACGAATGAGGCCATTGCGGCCATGGCGGCCTCAGCCGATGAAGTGATCCGCGCCGTCCATGACATCGCTGAGTTGGCGAAGTGTCAAATGGGGCATATGGAACGGGCCGCGGCGCAGACGCAAGAAGTGGCAGCGATCGCTGAGCAGACGTCCGCCGGCGCGCTCGAAGTTGCGGCGGCGACCGAGGAGCAGGCCGCATCGATCAACGATGTGCATAAACTGGCTGGCGAGTTGGTTGAACAGGCCGAACAATTGCAGGCGGCTGTCGCCCGGTTCCGCACCCGTTGATGCACATGCAAACATGATTCATCGAAAGGAGGAAGGGCGATTCCTCCCTGGCTTTCGCTATCACGGCGAAGCCTAGGGCTCCTCGCCCGAACGTGATGAAAGTCGCTATTGCTTCTGACCATGGTGGAATTCGCATTCGTGAGGAAATTAAAGCGCTGCTTGATGAAATGGGAATCGAGTACACCGATTTTGGCTGCGATTGTGAAACATCGGTCGATTACCCGGATTACGCGCTTCCCGTCGCTGAAAAAGTGGCGCGCGGCGAATTTGATCGTGGCATTTTGATCTGTGGCACCGGCATCGGCATGACGATCGCCGCCAACAAAGTGAAAGGGGTGCGCTGCGCCCTTTGCCACGACGTTTACAGCGCCAAGCTGACGCGCATGCATAACGACAGCAACATTCTCGCGATGGGGGAGCGCGTCATCGGCCCCGGCCTGGCGCGCGAAATCGCCAAGGCATGGCTTGAGACCGAATTTGAAGGCGGACGCCATGCGCGGCGGATCGGCAAAATCGCCGACTATGAAAACAAGCATTTGTAGGCAGAACCAGGGCCGCATCGGATCGGATGCGGCCTGCGAGCCATAAGCGGAAGACGCCGTGCGGCCCATACCGGCTGTGGGCGTCTTGCTTCATGAGGATGGCGGCAGCAAGGACATGTATATAGGTGCAGCGAAAACGTTTACCATCCCCTTGCTGCAAAAGTCGCTTATTTATTTTTCCACGGTCGGGCATGTCCTTCTCTTTGTTTGAGAACTGTCGATTGAGGGGAAACGGTTGTTTTTTCATCAGCCTTCTAGGAAAACGCCATATTCGTGAGCATCGCAGGCATCCCCGGAGCTGGACTCGGTTTTGACGAAT